>CAKZYI010000300.1 GCA_937884735.1 uncultured Pleurocapsa sp. | reverse complement strand
AACTAAGTGTGCAGCATCGGTAATGGGAACAAGAGCAATCGAAGCTCCATCAAATGCACACCCCCCCTGGGCTGCTCCTGGTTTGGCTTGTTGAGCGCAGGCTTTATTTTTACCCTGCTCTCCTTTTTTGTGATTGTGTTCGCAACCTGGTTCGCTAAGGAGGTCTGCGATTTTTGCTTTGGTTACTTTTGTCATTTGTTTTTTGTCCTTTGTCCTTTGTTCTTTGTCCTTCGTCCTTCGTTTTTTGTTAATTAATCGCTAATAACTAATGACTAATAACCAATGACCAACAATCAACAAATATACTGTGTAATATCTTCGCCACAGTCTCCTTCTAGATAACTAAGGGCGCGGAGGCGCAGACTGACAACTTCGTTATATAAAGGATTGATTTTACAGAGAGGTGGAATTTGCCAGGTTTTCCCCAAAATAGTTACATCACGCTCAAAGGGACAGCTACAGGGAATTAAATTACAAAGGAAATGGGCGAACTTATAGTTAGTGACTTCGATATTGTTTACCCAGCGACGTAGGAAATAAAAAGGATCGAAGTGGAATTTTTTAGTAGTAACGTAATGCCCCCTATATCCCCCAATTCTGGGGGACTTCGAGTTATCTTTCTCCTCTAGAATTGGGGGGCGGGGGGCGAGATTAGATCCAGTTCCAGTAATACCTATTTTTTTATCTGGAAGAGAATTATAAGGGTTGTGGGTATGAGTAGACATGGTGGTGTCCTCAACTTTCTGTAATCTGTTCTAGTTCTTTCCCCAGACAACCGACGACGCTGTTAGTTTCTAAAAAATGTACGGAATAGATATATGCAGTTTGCAAATATGTACCGATGGAAATGATATATCCTTCATCTCCTTTGTTAGCTAAAGTTTCACCGATTCTTTTACCTGGGAATGTGCCATCATTGCGAATTTTTTTACGGACTCTGACTTTAGAATCAAGATCGAAATCTGGTTCGCGATCTAGTTCCACATCACCTAGTTTCATAATTTTGTCCTTTGTTTTGTCTTGGTGCGCTTTCCCTTGCGCCTTTCGTCGACGCGGGGTCGCACCGCTTGGTCATTGGTCTTTTTTCCTTCGTCTTTTGTTGTTTGTCATTATGTCCTTCGTTTTTTAACTAATTACTAATAACTCAAAACCAATGACTGACGACCAATGACTAACGACGAATTTAACGAATCAAGTCGAAAGAGATATCAGTTTTGGCAGGAATGATAGTCTGGCGATCAAGTTCGTCGAGAATGGTATTAATAATCCAGTTGTGGAGGTTGAGCGCGCCTCTGTAACCCAAGGTTTCATAGCGATGCATATGATGGCGATCGAAGATAGGATAGCCAATACGTACTAGAGGAGTGTGGGTATCGCGCCAGAGGTATTTACCGTAGGAGTTACCGATTAAGAGGTCTACTGGTTCGGTAAACATTAAACTCCGCATATGCCAGAGGTCTTTTTTACCCCAGATGGTGGAATTTTGACCGTAGGGGCTAGCATCTAAGACGGCTTGCAGTTCTGCTTCAAATTCGTCATTGGTGTTGGTGACGAGGATGTGAACTGGTTCTGCACCTAATTCTAATAAGAAGTTAACTAAACCAAATACATGGTCGGGATCGCCATAAAGAGCAATACGCTTACCGTGAATCCAAGCCTGGGAATCAGTCATGGCATCCACCGCACGACCTCTTTCTGCCACTAATTCTTGAGGAACTGGCTTACCAGAAATTTCTGATAGCTTGCTCAAGAACTCGTCAGTACCCTTGATACCAAAAGGACGGAAGTTATAGGTTGATTGACCCCATTCTTTTTCGATCCATTCTTGAGTCTTAATAGTAGTGTATTTTTGGAAGAAGAATGTACCTTCTCCGTTAATCGAATCGCCTGCATCTTCTAGAGTAGTCAGACCGTTATACATTTCAAATTCACCAGTGTTAGGAGAATCAAATGAATCGGCGTTATCGGAAAGAACGGTGTAGTCAAGCTCAAATAATTGGAGAATGCGTTTTAGTTCGCGGATATTACCAATATAAGCATCGAAGCCCAAGTTAAAGTTATATTTACCGTTACTAGTTTCTTGCTTCTTATCTTTGGTTAAGCAACTTAAAATAAACTAGAGCATATTGTCGTAACCAGTGATATGAGAGCCGACAAAGCTAGGAGTATGGGCGTAAGGAACGGGAAAATCTTCAGGAATTGAGCCTCTGTCTTTCGAGGTTTGGATAAACGCACCCAAGTCATCACCAATTACCTCAGCCATACAGGTAGTACAGAGGGCAATCATTTTAGGTTTATATAGCTGATAGGAGTTTGCCAACCCATCTACCATGTTGTTGAGTCCGCCAAACACTGCTGCATCCTCAGTCATAGAGGAAGAAACAGCTTGGAAAGGCTCTTTAAAATTACGAGTTAGGTGAGTACGGAAATAAGCAACGCAACCTTGAGAACCATGAGAATAGTGTAAAGTTCCTTCAAAACCTGCTGCTACATATAATGCACCCATAGGGTGACAGGCTTTAGC
>CAKZYI010000299.1 GCA_937884735.1 uncultured Pleurocapsa sp. | reverse complement strand
AGTGCGTTATGCCATGTCTGGTGGTAACGTATGTGCCACTGCTCAACAACAGGGTATTGCTGGATTTGTTATTGATGGGGTTATTCGGGATGTTGCGGAAGTGCGAGAGGCGAATTTTCCTGTATTTGCTAGGGGTGTATCTCCAGTGCCAGGAAAGAAAAAAGCATTAGGAACACTCCAGCAGCCAATTACTTGTGGTGGGGTTGCCGTTAACTCTGGAGACATAGTAGTTGCTAATGAGGAAGGTATTGCTGTAATTCCAGTCAGCCAAAGTGAGGATATTTGGTTGCGGGCAAAACAGCGTGCAGAAAGTGATGAGGCGACTAGCCTTAATGAGTGGCAGAGAAAGCACCGCGCTAAGGTCGAAAAGCTTTTGCGAGATCTTGATTTTAATTAAGTCAGATCGAGATAAGATTAACGAACCAAAAAAGAGGAAAATATAATGGCTAAATTTAAGTTGAAAATAAAAACAATTACGGACTATTGTTGTTCTTATATTAGTTAATTGAAACAACTTTTCTGTTTACAATATTAACAATCATGTTCCCAAGAGCTTTAGCAATTAAAGTATGTCCCGACGTACTAAAATGAATACCGTCGCGGTGAATTAAGCTATAAGGATCGTCCATATTCATTAAAGCACCAGTATTAAAAAAAGTAATACCAACTTTGGATTTAATCGCGTCGCGAATCGCGTTGTTGTACTCTTCAATAATTTGATTCATTCCCGAATTGCGCTTGTATAGCTTGGGATCTGTAGGGCAAAGACCCATTAAAATTAATGGTTTATTGGGACAGGCTTTATCTCTATAGTCAATAATTTTTTGTAAGTGACGTAGATATTTAGGTAAGGGAACATCCTGTTTATCTAGATTTTCTCCCCGTCGCCAACAATCGACAATACCCACTTGAATTATTACTAAATCGGGGTCGTAGTAAGAAAATATATCGGGTAGTCTGGCGGTTAAACTAGTAATATTAAATCCTCGTTGTGCCAGACTATTATTGACTCTAACTTTTTTAAAAGATAAGCGATCGCTTAAAATATTTTCTAATATTTGGGGATAGGTATCGAAGTATTTAGTTGCTAGAAAGGGATTGAGTTCTGGATCGAATTTTTTAAGATACCAAGGGCGTGGCAAGCTTAAGGAATCTCCAGCAATAGTTACTAAAAAATTATTTTTATTTACACACTCCTTTATAAGTTCTTCTGCTAATAGTTTTCGTTTATTTATTAAGCTATCATCTACTTTATTTTCTGCAATTGCGCGATCAAAGTCTTTTAGATACTGTTCGGTTTTACTTAACAATGATTGGGCTAAAGCTTGTTCTGCTAGAGCTAAAAAATTTGCTGCCGTTGGCGGATCGGATATTTCTACTGTTGGTATTTCTTTGTTATTTTTAGTAATAGTTTTGTTGGAGATTTTTGATTGCTGATTATTACTGTTTTCTACTACCTTTATCTGTTCAAAAGACATTCGAGCTAGGTTCGTATTAAAATCAATAGGTTTAGTAATAATCGACCAATTTCTGACACCAAATAAAGGAGGCGTTTTCAGTTCGCTACTATTTTTTGGAGTAATTTGTTTGGTTTTAACTCCATTAAGCTCCCTGGTATGAGTAAATTTGTAGCGATCGCTATTAGGTTTTAGACGCGCTTCTGCTACGGTAAAGAAGAAAGAGATGAGAGCGTATCTTTTACCCGTCTCAATGGGCTTGACTTCATGATATAAAGAACCAGGAAAAATAATTGCCGAATATTTGGGCGCGGTAACTATTTTGTCTCCATATTCAGGGAAACATAAACCGCCTCCCTGATAGTCATCGTTTAACAACAAACTTAAAGCATATCTTCTATGTAGAAATGGCTCGATTGTATCCCGATGGCGGTGGAATCGACCGCTATAATTGCCATCATAACTAGTTATTTTATAAGTCTCTCGATGGGTAATATCTGAATAAAAAACTTTATTGATTTCTGGTAATAAAGACTTGCTTAATTTAATATCCAGATCGGCAATTAGCTCTTTAGAAGGATGAACGTGATTGCGAGATTTATTAGCTCGATTGTCTTGATGGGCGTTATCTGTATTTTGTTCTAAATATTGAATTAATTCAGTTGCCAAACTAGCAGATATAGCGTCGGGAACGATTAAAATTGGTGGACTGATATTTGTTGATTCTAAACTAGATTTAGCGGGTAACTTGGCTAGCAATTCTGAATAATTATCACCTTGTAATTTTACGATACCTTTTAAATTGCGATCGCACAAAAGCAATTGATATTTAGTATTGCGGTCATCCTTTAAAAGATGATAGACATTATCATCTATAAATAGTCGTTTGTGGTTAATATTATGATTGCGATTGCCGATAAAAAACTGAAGATATTCACAACTATAATCCAGATTGTTCTCTATCTCCTCGCGATCAATGCTCAAATCAAAAGTTACTAACAAAATGAATTGTCCTGCTTTTGCCTGAATATCTAATATGCGATCGCTATTATTAATATAAAAATAAGGAATGTAATCCCCAGGTTCAATAATGCTTGTAGAAGATTTTGGTAAATCTGTAGAGTAGGAAGACATATTAGTAATTACTGAGTTTGTGAATGAATCAACTATTATTATTAGTAGGATAAGTTTATAAGAGAGATTCTAAATCTGCTAATTCTTGCGCGATCGCATTTTCTATTTCTTCTGGTGATAGTTCGGCTTCTTCTATTTCCTTGGTCTCTGTTTCTGACTGCTCTAAATTTAATATATCTGAATAGATGTAATTAGCTAATTGCTCGATATTAGAATGTTCAAAAATTGCCGTTGAAGGGATAGTAGTTTGTAGGCTGGTTTCTAATTTGCTTTTTAATTCGATCGCCATCAGTGAATCCATGCCGATATCAAAAAAGCCATGAGAAACATTAGGTAATTTATTTGCCGATAGTCCTAATACCTTACCTACTTCTTTTTGTAAGAATGTAATCAAATACTTTAGTCGCTGTTCTGGTTTGAGATTTTCTATTTCTGTTATAAAGTTGATAGTAGAATTGGCGATAGTTGAGTTGGTATTTTGTTTTGTTTGTTTAAAATCTTCTACTAAAGGCAAATTATAACCAGCATCAATAAAGCGCGACCAATCAATCGGAATTATGCCCACTTGTGGATTATCGGAAGTAATTAATTTTTCTAATATTTCTAATCCTTGTTGGGGAGAAATAGCACCGATGCCTTTTAGATTCATATCGCGATCGACTTGGCGTTTTGCTGCTGCACCAATATTCGACCACGCACCCCAATTTAAACTTAATGCTGGTAAATTTTGCGCTTGTCTATACTGTGCCAATGTATCGAGGAAGATATTAGCAACTACGTGATTTGTTTGTCCAGGCGAACCTAATAAAGAAGCAGCGGAAGAGAAAAGAATAAAGAAATCTAATTGTATATCTTTGGTTAATTGGTGAAGATTCCATGCACCAAAAACTTTGGGATTCATTACCGTTTTCATTCTGTCTGAATCCATATTGATTAGCATTCCATCGTCTAATACTCCAGCAGAATGGATTACACCAGCTAGGGGAGGTAGGGCAGAGGGAGTAGGGGAGGAGTTTATAAAGTTATTTGATGTAAATATATGTTCTATAGAATTGTAATCGGCAATGTCAGCTTGAATTACTTTTACGGTAATGTTTTGTTGTTCTAATTTATCGATCTGTTTTTGAGCGTATTCTAATGGTTTGCTGCGTCCAATTAGAATTAGATATTTTGCACCTTTTTCTACTAGCCAGTTGGCAGTTAATAATCCCAAGTCTCCTAATCCACCTGCGATTAAATAGGTTTTATTATTTTGTATTTGTTGTGGGGACGTTCCATGGAACGTCC
>CAKZYI010000298.1 GCA_937884735.1 uncultured Pleurocapsa sp. | reverse complement strand
CGCTAGATCAATTGTGAGTATAGTTAACTTTTCTTTACTTATATTACTCATAATTAGAGAATACAGTGGATATTTCTAGTGTAAATACAAAGAAAAAATTAAATTTCTTAGAGATCTTGGCGGAAAAAAGATGGGAATTTTAGTGTAAATCGAAGATAATCTAAAGTGCGATCACCCTTAATGAGAGTTTTATGTTTACTATCGATATAGTTTTACAAGACATCCCCCTTCCCGTATCTGTACAAAGAAAAGAAGCAGAGGCAGCAGAAAGCTTGTATCAGCAAATTCTGAATGCGATGCGTTCTGGTAGCTCTGATTTGATTGAACTTACTTGTGACAAGGAAGAAGACAAAAAGGTAGCAATCAAAGGTCATCTGGTATGTGCTGTCAGTCTAAATAAAAAGTCTGGTGGCATGGCAGAAGGTCGAGTGCCTGGTTTCTTTGCTGCTACTGCTGCTAACAAGTAGATGTCTTACCCTCTCAATCCAGACCCAAAACAAAATGAAGCACCCGTTATCCGCGTAAATAATGTCTGTTTTAACTGGTCATCTGAAGCAAAAGTACTAAAAGACTGTTCTTTGGAAGTTCCTCAGGGGGAATTCTGGATGTTATTGGGTAATAACGGCAGTGGAAAATCCACTTTGCTCAGACTGTTGGCAGGATTACTCATTCCTGATGCTGGCTCGATTGTCATGCCATATAAAACTGGGTTTGTATTTCAAAATCCTGACCATCAGCTCGTAATGCCTACAGTGGGTGCTGATATTGCTTTTGGTTTAGTTAATGAAAACCTTTCGCCAGTTCAGGTTAAGAATAGAGTGAGGTCGGCATTGGATGCAGTAAATCTTGCAGACTTTGAAAGACGACCAATTCATGCTCTTAGCGGAGGACAAAAACAAAGAATTGCGATCGCAGGAGCAATTGCTCGAAATTGCGAAGTAATTATGTTTGATGAGCCTACGGCATTGTTAGACCCTGATACTCAGTTAGAGCTAGTTGCTCAAGTACAAAATCTGGTCAAAAAGCGCAATCTGACAGCTTTGTGGGTAACTCATCGTCTAGAGGAGTTGGATTACTGTGACGGAGCCTTCTTGTTGGAAGGAGGAAAAGTTGTCGCCAAAGGAAACCCTCAGAGTCTTAAGCAAAAGCTATTGGCAGCAGAAAAATCATAATGGAAAGTTATGATTTTCCAATTTGTTTAACTTTTTGTTAACAATTTTGCCTAAAATGGGGAAGATATTAGTTTGACCCCATAAAAAACAAGAAGTTGCAATGTCCCCCTCCTCTTACCAGGCAATACTGCTCGTCGATGGTTATAACATCATCGGCGACTGGTCTGACCTGAAAAAACTTCGCGATCGCGAAGGATTAGAAATAGCTCGTCGAGAACTAATCGAATGCTTGATTAACTATAGTGCGAGCGTAGATTACCGAACGAAAGTGGTGTTTGATGCCCACTATCAAGATACTCCTCGTAGTGTAGAAAAGCATACTTCAGGCTTGACCGTTCATTACACAGCCTTTGCCGAAACTGCCGACACTTACATTGAAAAATTTTGCGCCGTCTTTTCTCGCAAGAAATATCAGCAAGAGTCTACTAGGCTTATTGTGGCTACAAGCGATCGCGCCCAGCAGTTAACTGTAGTTGGTTATGGGGCAGAATGGCGATCTGCTCAGATGTTAGCTAGAGAAGTTGACCAAGCGGCACACCAAATCAAAAGAAAAACTAAAAAACAGACCAAGAAGAAACCTTCTGGTCGTTTTTTGTTTAATGCCTTAGATCCCGCAGCACAACAGCGTCTCAAGAAATTACAGCGAGGAATACAGTGACTTTAATGCCAACCGATACAAAAGTTTTTTGCAAAAAGTGTTGACAGCAATAAAAATATTCGATATATTTAGAAACGTTGCGAGTTAAATAAGCAAGCCCACAACAAACCTAAGCCCCCATCGTCTAGTGGCCTAGGACACCTCCCTTTCACGGAGGCGACAGGGATTCAAATTCCCTTGGGGGTACTAAAGTATGGAAGGGATGAGTAAAGTTTACTCATCCCTTACTTTTTGGTTATTTAGTTGTTGTTATCTCAAATTCCAGTCCAAAAAGCTTCAATGAGAGGACTGCCCAATTTGACAAAAGATTCGACTAATAATTTATCTGCGGTTTTAGGAGTACCCGCATTAAATGGCGGTTGAGGATTATATTCCATCATCAATTGAGTCATTTTTGCCATTTCTTCTCCCCAGATCGAGCTAACTAGAGTTAAACCAAAGTCAATGCCAGAAGTAACACCAGCACCCGTAATGCGATCGCGATCGACTACTATTCTTTGGTCAACAACTTCAGCTCCTAATTCTGCCAAATGTTCTTTGAACGCCCAATGGCAAGTAGCCTTATAACCTTGTAGTAAATTTGCCTTAGCCAAAATCAAAGATCCAGTACAAACGCTAGTTATATATCTAGCCGTGTTGCTGATTCTGCTTAAAAATTTCAACACCTCTTCATCCTGCATTATTTCCACTTGTCCTATTCCACCACCAGGAACACAAATAACGTCTAATTGAGGACATTCATCAAAGGTAGTTGTCGGTAAAATT
>CAKZYI010000297.1 GCA_937884735.1 uncultured Pleurocapsa sp. | reverse complement strand
GATTTATCAAAGTCGATATTTAGTTCTGTATTTTGTTCGCTAGTGTAAGCATCGTCATTGGCTACAGGGGGATTGTTTCCTGTATCATCAATTTCTGTAGGATCGATTGAGCCAACATTGCCTCCATCATTATCACTATTTGCCACAATCATATAAGTCTGACCAAAAGATAAGGCTTCTGATGTTTCAAAACTTATCGATGTTTGACCATTGAGTTCAATAATGGCATGGGGTTCGCTAGCAGTGCTATCCCAACGATAAATAGCTAGACCAGTAGCATCACTAGGAATTCCTGTAATTTTTACAGCAGAAGCATTAGCAAGATTAGAAAAGTCTTCTCTGTTGTCCCAAACCCACATTTTACGGTTATCTCCTCGAAGAATAACCAAACCTTTGTTTAGTGGATCTGTATAGACAAAGTTCATCCCTTGAGTAAGAGCCAGGGTTTCTTCTAGAATTTGTCCTTTTTCATTCGGCTGCCACGTATAGCTACCATCATTTCCGAAAGAAAAACTCTCTGCCATGCTGGTCTGTCTATTTGGTTCAGCAGTTGTAATATTGAAGGGTGAAGAAAATATGCCTACGCGGGAGTTAATGCCACCGTTACCAACAACAGAAAGCTGATCCCATAAAGTAGTTAAAAAACCAATACCCCTTTGTTCATCTGTACCTTGCCAATTGCGGTAATTAAATTCCCCTGCGAGAAAATTTACATTAGCAGTAATACCCCCAATGTTCTTAGCTCTAATAAAATTTCTACTAGGAGCCCACTGGCTACTAAAATCGATACTAGAGTAGTGGGGATTCGGTCTAGAATCTTGGTAACTGTGGAGATTTAAAGCTTGTAAAGTTCCATCGTTAAACAAGGGAGCAAGAGCTTTGAGATAATCATCAGTCGTTTCTATAGAAACAGGAGTCCCTCCCACACCAGGACTAGTAACAACATAATTTGAATTGACCGAATGCACACCATCAGCAAATTGCTCTACAGCAGCAGCAATCCCCTCTGGAGTCTCTACGCTGCTTAGAATATTATCTGGCTCATTAATGATACCGTATGCAGCAACGCGATCGCCAAAATATGAGGCGTAAGTACGACCTACTTCATACCAATCAAAATCATCAATAGAGCCGCCGTCAAGGTCGCTTCTATATTCTAAGTAGAGATATATCTTTACATCTTTGCTATTGGCATGGTCGATGACGGCATCAAAGTTTTCAGGTGATAATGAACCAGAAGCATTCCACTGCGCTGGGCCTCCGCTTGCTCTGCCCCAAGAGATATCTAGGTCGCTAGCCAAATTAATTTTGGCAATATTAGACCCTAATCGACCATTTGATCCTGCATTGCCCAGGTTAATCCCAATAAATGAACCAGGGTCTTGACTACTATCGTTGCCACTTCCACTAAAACCTTGCTGAGACAAACTGCTATATCCATCAGAATTTTGAAACAGTAGGTTTTCTCCTGAACTTAGATCTACGAAATCTTCTGCCATAGCATTCTGAATGTGATATTAAAAAAACCTATTTCACAAGAATGTTATCAGAATTAACTTTAATAGTTATGTTAAACAGGAACTTTTTATTACTTTTTGATTACCTAAAACATAAAAAAAAGCTTTTTTTTATTTGTTTTCAATTAAAATGATCACTTAAAATAAAAGGGCAGAAACAAAATCTACCCTTTTACCAAACTATCCAAAGTTTATTTAAATTCGATTAATGTATATCCTAATTAATTGAAGTCAAAGCTTGTTTGATAGATTTCACTAACATCAACTCCTTCTAAGACAATTAGATCTGTATAGCGAGGTTTGCTAAGATTGCCATTACGATTAATCTTAACTACAGTATCCGAACCAGACTGTTTTAATTGGATATAGTCAAAGGGAGTCGAGCTACCATAAGCTGAACTAGTAGTAATTTTACTAAGATCGATAATATCTTTTCCAACTTCAAAATCAGTAATAGTATCTTTCTTATCTCCCAGATTATTGTAGGCAAAAACGTCTGCACCTGCTCCACCAGTGAGTATGTCTTTACCTCTATTTCCTATCAGTAAATCGTCTCCCGACCCACCATTGAGAGTATCATTACCATCATTACCATTAAGAGTATCGTTACCATCATTACCATTGAGCAGATCTTGTTTCCCCAACCCACTAAGCACATCATTACCAACGCCACCATCGAGAGTGTCTTTACTACCGCTACCTTTAATAGTTTGTCCTAATTGAGCAGTATCGAACATCTTAGTTAAATCGGTGGTAAAAATTTCGTAGTTACCATTGGTATCAGTACCCGACCACACGAGGTGATTATCTGAAAATTTAGGGTTTTTATCATCAGTATTATTATCTGTGACTTGAAGAGTTTGTTGAGTATTCAAATCAT
>CAKZYI010000296.1 GCA_937884735.1 uncultured Pleurocapsa sp. | reverse complement strand
AGTCAACTATGCTTCTTTAGCCTACATTGTCCAAGGCAGGCAGTTAAAAGAAATCGCCCATAAGAAAATCTATAAGAAGAAGTGGAGTTCATTTAATGCCTATTGTTCAAATGACGTTGGAATAACAAGTAGCCGTGCAGTTCAATTGATGGCAGCAAGTAGAGTAGCTATTACATTGATTGAAGCTGGTCACAATAAACTCCCACAAAACCCTAGTCAAGCATTTGCTCTAAGTAAATTATGTGGAGATGATTTAGTTGATGCTTGGGAAAAACTACTTGAAGTCTATCATCTACACGAATTGACCACTGCCAAAATAAAAAGCTTCTTATGGCCTCCCACGAGTAATCAGATTAAGTCAATGGTCTCTCAGATACCAGTGAATCCAGAGTCATTGGAACAACTCACTAAGCTGGCTTTCAAGCTAAAAGTTAGTATCAATGATTGTATTTCACTATTACTACAAAATTACAAGTATTATTTGCAACTCAGTCTGGTCCTACTGAAACTAAACTTTGCTACTTAATAGGCAAAACTAAGCCTTGAGTGATGCCTTCATCACGCAATATCAAACAAGGGCAGTAAAATGCCTGGTTTTACAATGCCTACCCTACGGCTAGACGAAGCTCCTCCTGGGTCGGAGATAAAGCTCTCCTGCTACGTATATACAGTAAATAGACTAGATTATGGTTTCTTTAGTAGATCCAAATCCTTTGGCTTTTTTAAAGCAACCTTGGCGTTTTAGATGATTGGTTACAAGGGCAAATGTATCTTGGTTGAGTTGGTCGAGATCCACGCTGTTGATAATCTTTTCTTTTTCCTCTGGAGTACCTTCTAAATACTCAGCCGAAAGTATCGGTAAAAAATCTATGTCGTGCATACTACCATGAACCATCTCTTGGAGAGTTTCAATAGAAAGCCGATACTTGAGTTTTAATAAATGTTTATAGCTAGTGAAAATTACTTTTAACTCTCGTTGTCGATAATATAAGTAATCTTCTTGAGAAAGTTGTCCTGATTGGTAGCGGATTCGCCCTCTGACTAGATCTTGAATAGCACTATAAATATCTAATTCAAGTCGTTCTTTTCTGGTAAATAGCATAGTCTAAATTAATCTAGTCGATTTAGAGCGAATCTTCCTCTACTATTAACTTTAGAGGTTTTCTCGGCAAAATTGCACCTAGAACTTAAAAATCTACATGCAGATAAGAAGAACTAATTATAAGTCCGCTAGAAGAAGCTCAAGCTAGCATCAGGGCAGTTTAAGAAAGCTTCCTGTCTCTCCTCTACTGAGAGATATACTTTTACTTAGGAATGGCATTAATAGGTTATACCAAGCTGGTATTAAAATCCGTCAAGTTAAAAATATACGACCTATCACAAGTCGGTAGATAGCAATGAAAAACTTAACTTATAAAATACAAGACTGGTTTGAACATCCTGACTTTGGAATTATTGTTAGTATTGCCAATCCCAAACTTGACCAACTATCTAAGGATGAAATTAAAGATCTAGTTGGCGATTGTATAGCTATCTTAGATGCGGAAACTCAACGAGAGAGATGGATACAAGTGTCTCAAGTTGAAGTTTCTACTTCGATAATTGATAAAAAGAATGTCAATATTTGTTTGGGTAATTCAATCAAGCTATCAGAGATAAAACCCAGTTCGAGTATTATTCTTAACCTCAAGCTAAAAAACATAGAGGCAATACCGAATACATTAATTTAGTTTAGCTACAACCATTACTATTTTTCTTGGATAAAAGCTGAACCGCTTCTTGGATATAGGAGTGGTTATTTTTTTAAAGCATTCAAAATCGCGCTCTTCTACCCCAAAATTGGCTCGCGGATAAAAAGGGCTAATTATAGATCCTTATAGTCCCCCCCCTACCCCTCTAGGCAGAACGGAGCTACTAATTTTTTTCTATTAACAACACAACTAAATATTTATTTGACAAGGGTTTGAGATTAAATTCTCAGGCCCTTTTTTTGAGTTTATTCAATTAAATCAAAGGAGACAAACACATGAAAACTCAGACTTTATCATCCGTATCCGTAATCACGCTTCAATTCCCCACCTTTGGTAATCCCAATGCAGAGAGAGAAATAGAAATAACATTTGACTTTGACGCTAGCACTGTAGCATGGCGCAATCGTGTATTCAAAGTAAACCAAAGATTGATCTCTGTCCGTAAGGTTTATGACAACAAAGGTTTTGCTAACTCTGACTATGAGTATCAAACTCAAGTTGTTTCTGTAGAATCAACAATGAAGCTAATGATGAAAACAGTTAATAGCTTCAAGCAAGCCAATAGTGCGATTAACTTCCTTAACGAACTTGTAGGCACAGTGCTTATTAGCTGTTGGGAAATCGATGAACGGGATACGACATCTTATAACCTCAGTGCTATCCAACCAGAAACAGACAACACTCGCGACGCTCAACAAATCCTCAGAGACTATGATGTAGTAGGCTTTGAAGTTAAGTCTAGTGGACTCATGGGTAAAGGCTTATGGGTAGAAGGTTGCTTAGAAACAGCAACTAAACAGTGGGGTTTTGCACTGCCAGATAAAACCAATAAGAAACGAGCCAAGGTAGCTGATGCCGTAGTAGTTAGTGGACGATCGGTAAACGGAACTAAGTCTATTGTCCATGCTGACAAAGCAGAGAAGCAGCTAAACCGTGAGACTATGCTCAAACATATTGCTGCCGAACTTCCTGTAGTTCATGAAGATGCTTTAGTAGCAGAACTTCATGATGGTAAATTCGCTGTATCCTATGGATTAGCTGATTATAGTCTATTGCTGAATGATCCACTATTATCATTAGCTGTGGGCGATGCTGGCATAGTAAACCGTGAACCTATTAACTATGTTGCTAATAAACTGCTTCGAGGTGGAATTAACCTAGAACTATTGTTTGCTGGCAATCCTGAATATCAGAGTGAACTAGGTAAAAGAGTTAAATTTCTATCTCTCTCTGATAATCGCACCGCACAGGTTCAAGCTGTAATCGAAGATGTAAAAGCTGAAATGAAAGCCCACGAACTAAATGAAACGGTACTGCAACCAGGAGAAACTATTGATTTTAAAGGAATTGCTGTAGTCTCTAACTTTAATACTTTCCCTGTAAGAGTTCACAAAGTTAAAAGTGTTCGTAGAGGTGCTTTTATCAACACTGAATGCCGTAGCCTAGTAGTAGAAGTCCACACCAAAGCTGAGTTTGAAGATTATAACGCTAAGTTGCGAGGACAGTGGATCAAGGGTATGCCTACCCGT
>CAKZYI010000295.1 GCA_937884735.1 uncultured Pleurocapsa sp. | reverse complement strand
CAATAGCCGAAGTTACAGAAAAAGATAATAAATACGAGGTTACATATCAACAAGATCGCCTCAAACAACAAGTTGCCAACGCCCAAAAGATCGTTCTTTATATTCACGGCATTATCGGCGATACAGAGAGTTTGGTAACTAGCGTGCAGCAGGCCAAAGTAGAAATAAACGGACAATTGCGTCCTTTAAAAGAAGCCTACGACCTAGTTTTAACCTTCGACTACGAAAATCTGCACGGCCGAGATCAAGGTCAACGAGTCGTTCGAGTTTGCCGTCCCAAGCGACCCCCAGAGGACGTCGCGAGTACACCTCACGCTCACACACAAGCCCAAGGAGTTCCGGAAGCAGCGTGGGGAAGGCGGAAACGAAATCGTACAACACCTAATAATGCTGGGAACTCCCAAAGCTGGTTCTCCTTGGTCAACAGTACAAGATATGACCTTTGCCCTATTAGGAATGGTTTTAAATCAAATATCGGGTATAGTACTCCCTGCCAGAATCGTCACCGACTTGTTTGTCAAATCCCTAAACTTTATCGAACAAAACGATAATTCCCTCGACCAAATGCAGCCCGATTCAGAATTTATTAAGGCGATCGCAGCCAACCCCGATCCCCAAGTTCCTTACACCATTGTTGCTGGAGACAGATCGGCCCAAATCCTCCAGTCTCAAAATCGTCTACGCAGGCTCATGAATAAACTATTTACCCCAGCAATTAATAAGGTAATTGATGGCTTGGTGTTTGGTGGCGAACCCAATGACATTGCTGTAAGTCTTGCCAGTATCAAAAGTGTCAGTCAAGAGCGATCGCCCCAACCAAAAATACTTTCCAATGTCGCCTGCGATCATGGAGGCTATTTCACCACCGAAGCTGGTTTAAAAGCACTAGTGGATGCAGTTAGTAAAAAATAACCAATGGTAAAGACAAGGCATGCCTTGTCTTTACTGATATGAAAGGAGAGACAAAAGTGTCCAAAATTGATCGCAGTTTAGCAATTATTATTGGTATCAATCAATATCAGCATATTCCTCCCCTTAAAAATGCCGTCGCTGATGCTGTCGGGCTGGCTAGCGTCCTCAAAGATACTTATGGCTACGAAGTATTGTTGCTACTCAATCAAAGAGCAAATAAACAACAGCTCGATCGCCTCGTAGCGAATCTTCAAGAGAAAATTATTCAGTTTGACGACAAACAAGTTCGAGTTGGCAAAAGCGATTGCGGAGCTAGCCGAAGGCATCGCATCTTATTCTATTTTGCTGGTCATGGATTTGCCGAAGAAGCAGCCGATAGCGAAGTGGGTAAGCCTGCGGGATATTTTATGCCCCAAGATGCCCGAAATAACCAGAAAAATACTTGGTTATCGATGCAGCAGGTTTATGAGGCTTTTAGTGCTTTAGACTGTCATCATCTGTTGATGATTCTCGATTGCTGTTTTGCAGGCAGAATTGCTTGGATCGGACAAGGTAGAAACGCTACCTCTGCAGGCAAGCTATATCGACAGAGTTACGATCGCTTTATCAAGCACAAAACCGAACAGATAATTACTTCGGCTGCTTATGATGAGGAAGCACAAGATTTATCTCGTTTTGGAGAAAGGGGAGAAAAAAACGGCAATTCTCCTTTTGCTCATTTACTACTAAAAGTACTGCAAGGTAACTGTGATCGAGGTCGAGATAAATTTGTTGAAGCTATTGTTGAAGATGGAGTCATTACTACTCAAGAACTGTTTGCTTATCTGCAAAATAAGCTGGGACAAGTTGCAGCAGGACAAACCCCTGGTCTATCTCAACCGCGTCAATACGACCCCAAAACCAAAGAATACGTTTATCTGAAGGGGGAATATATTTTTCCTCTACCCAAATTTAATCCCGAACGCCTGCCAAAATTCCAGCTAAATAAAAACACCAATCCCTACAAGGGTTTAGCCTCATTCGACACCCAAGATAGCCATCTTTTTTTTGGTAGAACAATTCTCAGCCAACAGCTAGCAGAGGTAGTTGAAGCGCAACCCCTGACTATTGTTTTGGGTGTTTCGGGTTCGGGTAAATCGAGCTTGGCTAAGGCGGGATTAATTCCGACTCTCCAACAACAATCCAGTCAGCAGCAGTGGCAGATTCTCGAGCCGCTGCGACCAGGCGGATCGCCATTCAAAGAGCTAAATAAAATTCTCGCACAGTCGAAATCTGGTTCTTCAATTATCAGGCTAACCCTTGCAGAAAGAATTGAAATTCTCATCAAAAAATTCGCTCGTTGGGCTAAAAGCAATTCCCCATCCAAATTATTGTTAGTAATCGACCAGAGTGAAGAATTAATCACCCTGAGTCGAAATCGCCAAGAAGCAAGATATTTCTTGAAATTATTAATCGAATTGCTTGGTAGGTATTCACGATTACGGATTGTATTGACCTTGCGTTCCGATTTTGAATCTCAGATTAAAGACGTAATAGACGAACCTGATTGGCAAGAAGCTTGGCAACAGGGAAGATTTATCGTCACTCCCATGAATAGAGAGGAATTGCAGCAGGCAATTGAAGAACCCGCTATTCAAAAAACATTGTTTTTTGAGTCTCCTCAGTTAGTGAATCGCCTGATTGATGAAGCGATCGACAAAGCAGGCATTTTACCGTTACTTTCGTTTACCCTCAGCGAACTTTATTTAAAATATCTCCAGGCAGAAGAAAACGGCGAAAGAAGCGACAAGCCTGGCGGCATTGCTCCGCTACGCACTATCACCGAAGCCGACTATTCAGACTTAGGTGGTGTCGAGGGTTCTCTCTCACAAGCTGCTAAAAGAACCTATCGAGAATTGGTAGGACAAAAAACAGACTCTTCAACTATTAATAATGTGATGCTGCGAATGGTGTCTCTCAACGGCAACGAAATAACTCGCAGAAGAGTCCTCAAATCCGAGTTAAATTATCCCGAACCCATAAACCAAGATGTAGAAAAAATAATTAATCATTTTGTCGAAGCACGACTATTTACCACAGGAAGAGATACCGAAGACAAAGAGTATGTAGAACCCGTCCACGATGCCCTGGTAACAAGATGGCAAAAGCTAATTTCCAACCCAGAAACCCAAGAGAATCTACTATTGCAAAGACGCTTGCCCCCAGCTGCTGAAGATTGGAATAGTCTTAATCAAGAACGAGAAGTATCTGGTATTCACGCCAAGTTTAAGCCCGTAACTAATTGGTTAGATCGCCGACTCGATACAGTTGAAAATCTATTCGACCGAATTAACACCAAGTTCAGGCGATCGCCAAACCAAACCGAGCGTTCTGAGGAAAAACCCGAACAGTTTTTATGGAATGCTAGCCCTTATCTAGATGTTTTGAACCAAGAAGTACTCAACTCTCCCGACAATAATTGGTTGAACAAACTAGAAACTGGGTTTGTCCAAAAAAGTGT
>CAKZYI010000294.1 GCA_937884735.1 uncultured Pleurocapsa sp. | reverse complement strand
TAGTATTTCCATAGAAACTAAACTCCACTTTTAAAGTATTAAAAGCGATCGCTTTATGATGATGTTTTAGAATGGAATTTAGCATTATTCGTTATTTTGACCAATGGGCTGTTCGTCAATTAAACGACGACAGTCAAAATCAATATCGAGTTCAATACCACTTAACTTTCTATCGATTACCGTAACTATTCCTTTACTGGTACACTTCGTATCTTCAGCATCAAACTGCATCGCAGGATTAGGAAAATTGGTTACTTCCCTCAAAGACTGGGATTTAAATTCCAGCAGCTTTTGTCTATACTTACCTGCATCTTTGAGTGTTGGTGACACTCTAGATACAAAAAGATTTATCTTCATATCTTTATCTTTTTGATTTGGTTCAAGTCTTAGCTTTGGAATAGCTTGCAAACAACTGTTTACCTGTTGAATACGTTCCTTTATATTTTTTGCTTCAGTTAAGGAAATTAATATCTCAAACTCTAGACTACCTGAGTATCTTTTCCCATTAGACGTAATTGATTTTCTAGAGCCTACTGCTACAGGATGTTGGTAGTCAATAACATCAAACGAGCAACCATTCTTTTGAGAAATGCTTTGTTCTAGCTTGCCAGAATTAGTTTCTAATAGCTTTGTTACTTCTACAAACGAATTGGCAGAAGAGCTTATTTTTCCCCCAATTATTCCCAACTCAGGAAGTACTATAAAGCGATTGATCGCAGGATCTGTTGGTGCATTATTATTGTATGGTTCAGATTTATACCAATCCCCTGAAGCATTAACAGAAGAAGTTGGTTGACTTCCAGTACAGGATAAAAACAAAAATAACGGCAAACACAGCCAAAGTTTAGGGGTTAGTTTCATAAGTAAATTTGAACTTTTAACTTAAAGTACCCATCTCAATTAAGAAATTGGACAATATCTTGGCACTCTTTTAGTCCCATTATTCGCTATCTTTTTAAAAGGATTAATTTTCCTCGTTCCTCATCCCTTATCCTTCATCCCTTATCCTTCATCCCTTTAAAAGTATGGCTTTTGCATCAGTAGTACGAACGATTCAACAGTCTCCTTTAACCAAAGAGCTACTAAACAAACTAAATAAAGGTCAATCCCTCTTACTCAACGGTATTCCTCGTTTACCCAAGGGTATGGTTAGCTCTAGTTTGGCAAAGGCTAAGGATGATAACTTGTTGGTAGTATGTCCTACTTTAGAAGAAGCAGGGCGTTGGGCGGCTCAATTGGAAGCGATGGGATGGCAGAGCGTTAATTTTTATCCTACTTCTGAAGCAAGCCCCTACAGTCATTTTGACCCAGAATCAGAGATAACTTGGGGACAACTGTCAGTCATCAGTGAAGGAAGAAAAGAAGATAATAGTAAGCCCAGGGCAATTGTCGTTACAGAAAGAGCTTTGCAACCCCATTTACCTCCTCCAGAAGTATTTGAATCCTATTGTTTGACGTTAAATAAAGGAATCGAGTTTACTTCTAAGGAATTAGACGAGTCTTTGGTGCGGTTGGGATATGAAAGAGTATCTTTAGTGGATATGGAGTGACTTAGGAGTAGAAGGGGAGATATTGTTGATATCTTTCCTGTTTCGGCTGAATTACCCATCAGGCTAGAGTGGTTTGGAGATGAATTAGAGCAGTTAAAAGAGTTCGATCCTTCTAATCAAAGATCTTTGGATAAACTTGATAAATTATTATTAACACCGACTTCTTTTAGTACCATCATTGCTAATACTATTTTAGAAAAAGGTAAAAGTATTGAAAGCTATTTATCTGATGAAGAATTAGAAGGATTATTAGAAGGTAACACTCCAGAAGGAATGAGAAGATTTTTGGGTATTGCTTTTGATAAACCAGCCTCTATTATTGATTATTTACCCAATAATACTTTGATTGCAATTGATGAAATTGAACAGTGTCAGGCGCACAGCGATCGCTGGATAGATTTATCAAAATCTCAGTGGTTTGATTATGATAATAAGCTGCCCAAAATTCACGATGAATTTCAATCTTGTTTAAAAGTGATAGATAAATTTGACTGTATTTATTTATCAGAAATTGCTGAAGAAAAAGCTCGTATTGATACAATTAACGCGGATAAGTTATCGGTACATAATTTACAGGCTCGTCCTATACCTACTACCCCCCAGCAGTTTGCTAAAGTAGCAGGAATATTAAGAGGGAAACGGGAAATATATAGCGGAATGACCTTAGAGAAGTATCAATCATGGTTAGTTTCGGCACAGCCAAGTCGGACGGCTTCTTTATTACAAGAACACGACTGTCCCGTTCAGTTTATTCCCAACAATAATGATTTTCGAGCAATAGAAAAATCTCATATTCAACAGACAGCAGTTGCCTTAAAATATTCGGGATTAGCAGAATTAGAAGGGTTTATTTTACCTACCTATCGCATTGTTATTGTCACCGATCGCGAGTTGTTTGGGCAGCAAACCTTAGCCACATCTGGCTATATTAGAAAACGCCGTCGGGCTGCTTCTAAAAAAGTAGACCTTAATAAATTACGTCCTGGTGATTATGTAGTTCATAAACATCATGGTTTGGGTAAGTTTTTAAATTTAGAAACTTTAATTCATCGCGAATATTTGGTAGTGCAATATGCCGATGGAACATTAAGAGTGCCTGCGGATGCCTTGGATATGCTAACGCGGTTTCGCCAGACAGGAAAGCGTCCTCCAGAATTAAATAAAATGGCTGCTGCATCTTGGTCTAATACCAAAACCAAGGTCAAGAAAAATATTAAGAAGTTAGCGGTAGATTTATTAAAAATATATGCCCAACGCTCAAAACTAGAGGGTTACGCCTATCCCCCAGACAATCCATGGCAACAAGAACTTGAAGATTCATTCCCTAATCAACCAACCCCAGATCAACTCAAAGCTACCCAAGATATTAAAATAGATTTAGAAAGCGATCGCCCTATGGATCGTCTTGTATGTGGTGATGTTGGTTTTGGTAAAACAGAGGTTGCAATTCGAGCAATATTCAAAGTAATTTCTACCGCCAACAAGCAGGTAGCATTTCTAGCACCCACAACCATTCTGACCCAGCAACACTATCACACCCTCAAAGAAAGATTTGCACCCTATCCCATCAACGTCGGCTTGTTAAATCGTTTTCGCACAGCATCAGAGAAAAAAGAAATTATGCAACGGTTAGCAACAGGAGAATAGGATGTAGTAGTTGGTACACAACAGCTATTAAACAAGGATGTTAAATTTAAAGACTTGGGAATGCTAGTGGTAGATGAAGAACAGCGTTTTGGGGTCAACCAAAAAGAAAAAATCAAAGCTTTCAAATCCCAGGTAGATGTATTGACTCTTTCTGCTACCCCCATTCCTCGTACCTTATATATGTCCTTGTCGGGTATTCGGGAAATGAGCCTGATCACTACTCCCCCTCCATCCCGTCGCCCGATTAAAACCCATCTTTCTCCCTATAACCCCGAAGTCATTCGCAATGCCATTCGTAACGAACTAGATCGGGGAGGACAAGGATTTTATGTCGTTCCCAGAGTATCGGGTATTGAAGAGATTAGCGCGCAAATAAGGGAAATGATTCCTAATATTAAAATTGCGATCGCTCATGGGCAAATGCCAGAGTCGGAACTAGAATCAACCATGCTTACCTTTAGTAATGGAGAAGCGGATTTACTAGTCTGTACCACAATTATCGAGTCTGGTTTAGATATTCCTCGCGTTAATACAATTATCGTCGAAGATTCTCAAAAATTCGGCTTATCCCAACTATATCAGCTACGGGGAAGAGTAGGGCGATCGGGTACTCAAGCCCATGCTTGGTTGCTATATCCCAGCAAACATACTCTATCAGAACCTGCCCGCAAGCGTCTGCGCGCCCTGCAAGAATTTAGCCAGCTAGGTTCGGGCTATCAACTAGCCACCAGAGATATGGAAATACGCGGGGTAGGTAGCCTCTTGGGTGCAGAACAATCTGGACAAATAACTAACGTCGGCTTCGATCTTTATATGGAAATGCTCCAAGAAGCCATCCACGAAATTCAAGGACAAGAAATACCCAAGGTAGAAGATACCCAAGTAGATCTCAAACTGACTTCCTTTATTCCTGAAAAGTATATCGCCGATCCAGAGCAAAAGATGGATGCCTATCGCGCCGTGGCTACTGCTACATCCAAAAAAGAACTAGTGCAGATTGCAGCAGAATGTGAAGATCGTTATGGTGCAATTCCTCCTGCAACCCAACAGCTAATACAGATTATGGAATTGAAACAAATAGCCAAAGCAATTGGATTCTCTCGTGTCAAACCAGAAGGGAAACAAAATATTGTCTTAGAAACACCTATGGGCGAACCCGCTTGGAATCTACTGGCAGAAAATCTTCCTAAGCACGTGCGATCGCGTTTTGTCTATGCTTCTAAGAAGGTAGTTGTGCGAGGTTTGGGTGTTCTGAAGCCCCAAAGACAGTTAAACGATTTGATTGACTGGTTAGGTGCAATTTACAAAGCTTTGCCTGAATTGGAGTTGGTTTAATTACGCAAAGACGCAAAGAAGTTATTTCCTACAATAATAGAGATACAAAAAACAGATTCAAGAAATGGTAAACATAAACCATGTTAGAGCAACTTAAAATAGAAAATTTTCGATGTTTTAAGTCTTTTGAACTCAATAATTTGGGTAGAGTTAATTTATTAGTAGGACAAAATAATAGCGGGAAGACATCTATCTTTGAGGCACTCAAGGTATTTTTCTCTGATGACACCTTTAAATCATTAAAACAAATAATGGTAAATAACGGTGAATATGTTCAAAATACAGATAAATTTGATATTTCTTATCTATTTAACAAGCACGAACTTAAGCCTGTAAGGTGGGCAATGATATATTCTCTGTTATCGAGAATAGATTGACTATTGCCCACCCTACCAATTTACTAAACTTTATATGATCTATAAATTGTCTGTTTTTATGTTGATAAAAGCGATCGCTTTTTGTTGATAGACAGAAAAAAGACAGTGTATTTAGTCATGGTGCATATATTTAAAATATGAACTAATGAGAAATATTTTGCAGATTTGAGATTTGATAGGTAAATCCTTAAGTTGGACTACACTAACTCTAGTACTCCAATCGATTTTTTATCTATCCTCTTTCTATGTCCATACCCCAACAATCAAATATTTCAGAGGAAGTATCGAAGTTAAAGTTTAGTTTATGGCAACTCTGGAATATGAACTTTGGATTTCTGGGAATTCAGTTTGCTTGGGGGTTGCAAATGGCTAATATGAGTGCCATTTTTGAATATTTGGGAGCAGATGCAGATCGCTTACCGATTCTTTGGCTAGCTGCACCTTTGACGGGTTTATTTGTACAGCCAATTATAGGTAATTTGAGCGACTATACCTGGACTTTTTTGGGTAGAAGACGACCATACTTTTTAGTCGGAGCAATTTTAGCCTGCATTGCTCTATTTGCTATGCCTAACTGCTCTAATCTTTGGATAGCAGCAGGATTATTGTGGATTCTCGATACTAGTGCCAATGTGAGTATGGTGCCTTTTCGGGCTTTTGTTGGGGATTTGCTGCCCAAGGAACAACGAACCCAAGGCTTTGCAATGCAAAGTATTATGCTAGGTTTAGGGGCGGTTTCGGCTTCTGTTTTACCGTGGATACTCAGTCATGTTTTTCGGGTTGACAATACTAGTAACGCCTTACACAAAATCCCCTTAACGATAGAAGTCTCGTTTTATGCTGGCGCGATATTATTTTTGAGTACTGTCTTGTGGACTATTGTGACTACTCCAGAATATCCTCCGCAGAATTTAGCTAAATTTGAACAACTGCAAGCAACAAGGGGAGGAGTTATCAGTAGTTTGCGAGAGACATGGCAGACTTTGAGGCAAATTCCTGTCAAAATGCAGCAGTTGGCAAAGGTACAGTTTTTTACTTGGCTAGGCATTTTCTGTTTTTTGCTTTATTTTCCTCCCGCGGTAGCCAGAAATATATTTGGAGCAACTAGTCAAGATTCTGTTTTGTACAGTGAAGGAATAGAGTGGGCAGGTATTTGTTTTGCCCTCTACAATGCCGTATGTATTGGTGCTTCTTTTTTGTTACCTCGTTTGGCAAAGCGATTTGGTCGTCCAAAAATTCATGCTATTTGCTTATTTTGTGGCGGAATAAGCTTGATTTCACTTTTATTTATCCCTTATGCTATGTTGAGCAATTCGCTTCCAGCACAGCGTCGAGGAATTTATCAGGGCATATTTAACTTTTTTATTGTACTACCAGAAATTGCGGCATCTTTAGGTTTTGGCTGGGTAATGCAATATATCCTCCACGAAAATCGTCTTTTGGCAGTAGTTATTGGGGGAGTATTTTTAATAATTGCAGCAGGATTGACGTTATTAATTCAACCCACCTCAATTAGTAATTTAAGCAACGAGATTGAAACTTTAGAGACTGATGAGACAATAGCTTCTACACTGGCAAAGACTACTCTAGTAAACGAGCAGGAATTATGATTAGTCAGGCTTTAGAACAACGATTGGGTTTATCTAACTTGCAATTTGGTCGTTTGGCTCAACTTCTACTATTGGCAGTCACGGTATTAGCTTATAACGTAATTGCTATGGCGATCGCCAATTCTCTGTTTGTAACTCATGTGGGTGCAGGTAATTTACCGATCGCTTTTATTTTAATTGGTTTATGTTCTCTTCCTGCCTATGGTATATTCTCTCAAATAGCAGATCGCTTTCGTCGTACCCAATTGTTTCGCTACGTCTTACTGGTATCAATTGTAATGATGATTGGCTTGCGCTTATTGATCAATTTAGATACTACCTGGATTTATTATGTCCTGCTGATAACGATATTTTTTCAATGGGATTTTAATAATAATCTGCTCTATCCTGGGTTGTTAACAGATTACTTCACTACCCTAGAATACAAGCAATATGCTCCTTTTATTGGCATTGCTCAAGCTGTAGGAACATTACTAGGTGGTGGTTTTACTATTTTATTGTCTCGTTACTTTCCCAGTCGAGAATTATTATTGGGATTGCCGTTATTTATGGCGATCGCTTTTTTCCAGCTATTATATTTAGAATCTTCTCAGCGTCGTCTGGAAATTCCCAAACAAGAAGCAGAGATTAGCATTGTCGAATCGATTAAAACTCTGCCTGATTTGTGCAAACGCTATCCATTAATTTTATTTTTAGCTTCTAGCACTTTTTTACTGGTAATTATTTACATTAGCTCAGAATTTCTTTGGTTTAATATATATGGACAATATTTTGATGAGTCTAGGTTGACTGCATTTTTGGGATTGATGCGGATTATTATTTCCTTGATTCAAGTCGTATTTCTCTATGGAATTACTCGTCCTTTGCTTAAATGGGTGGGGATAGCCAGGCTCAATGGGGTTTATCCCGTAACAACTTTAATTAGTCTGGTGGGCTTAATATTTAACTTTAATTTACCCGCAGCTATTGGACTCCACATCAACGGAGATGCTCTATATAAAGCTATTAATTTACCAATACACCAACTCAACTACAACGGCATACCTCACCAATATTTGGGCAGGGTTAGAGCCTTGAGTGATGGCTTAATTTATTCGGCGGGATTGACTTTGGCGGGAGTCGTTTTGTGGATTTGTCACCTGTACCTAAGTTTAGGACAAATTACTGCTTTAGCTATTGTCTTGACTGTTTTGCTTCTGCTGGTGCGGATACCAATGGGTAAATTTTATACCCAAAGTTTAGAGGATATGATTCGCTCTGATAGCATCAATTTAGACGATTTTGACAATCAAAAATTCCAATTACCTCCACAGTCTAGTCAAGTAATTCGCGAATTTCTGACAGATGATGATAATTATATTCAAATCAAAGGCTTAGAATTGGCGAGTAACTTAGGCAATCCCAGTCAATTTTTTGACGAAGTTGTTGCTTTACTGCCCAAGGGAGATCAATCTCTAAGGGAGGGAGTGTTACAGCTATTTAGCAATAGCGATGATAGTACTCTTGATCGATTCTCTAACCTATTAGCAAATTCCGATCCGATAGTTAAAGCCACAGCTTTGGAAATATTAATTGCCAACCAGTATGATTTCAAGCCCGCACAATTGCAGACATTAATTAGCGATCGCAATACTGAAGTTAAAACATTAGGTTTGATTGCCACTTTTCAACATACTGATTCCGACAAAATAGATAGTAGTGTCGCAGAACAATTTTGGCAAACACCAATTACCGATACTATCGGAAAAGCGATCTCCAGAGTGGTTCGTTATAGCCAAAATCCCGAATTTATTACCCTAATTGAATATTTACTACCCCAGGCTACATCTGAAGCAAAACAGAATGCTCTAGAAGCCTTGACTACCCTAGCTCAACCTCAAGATATCAGTCTCGCTAAAATTGCGGTAGCAGAAATAAATCATCACGAGCCTTTAGTTAGAGTCGCTTCTTTCAAACTCTTGGAAATTACTCACTGTGCTGAGATGCTACAGCCAGTCACTACAGGTTTGGGTGACAGCAATCTGCGAGTACGTCAACAGGTAGCTCATACCCTCGCCGCATACGGCAAATCTGGTTTAAACATAGCCAAAGATAATCTTAATGCCGATAATCCTCATGTCGTAAATACGGCAATTGCCGCGATCGCCAAAGTAAAAACTAAACAGGCTAATGAAATTCTTTATAAACACCTTGCCCCAGAATTTCAGGAATATAACCGTACCCGAAAATGGCAACAGCAAATACCCCATCAAGATCCTAGCTGGCAGCTATTGGCGATCGCCATTGACGATTACCAACAGCGTTTATTGCAAAAAGTTTTATATATTCTTTCCTGTTTGGGATATTCCCGCACTGTAGGTTTAGTAAAAAGAATCTTAGCCACAAGCGATCGTCGAGATCTTGCCAACGCCGTAGAAGTATTAGCTTCAATCAATCATCGTCGTTTTGTACAACCATTAATGCCTCTATTGGAGCAAACCGTATCAGACAAGCCTTTTGCCAAGATTGAACCTACTCCTCAATGGCTGAGAAATAAAGGCTACAAAATACTGTTAGAAGCATTAGATAGTAGCGATCGCTGGATTAAAACAGGTGCATCCATAGCTTTGGCAATTGTTCCTACTGGATTGCTCAAAGATCCCGATCCCATCGTACAATCAGTGGCACAAGAAATTTTTCCGACTCCCCATCAGCTTAATTGTCCTGTTAGTACCTCTATGAATCGATTACTCTTACTGCGCAATATTGCTTTGTTTAAAAATCTTTCCCTCGATGAACTATATCAAATAGATGAAGCTCTAGAAAAAAGACAGGCATTAGCAGGAGAAACAATTTATACCGAAGGAAGTTGGGGAGGGAATTTATATATTATTGCCGAAGGAAAGATCCAAATAGTCAAAGAACTTGATGGAGAACAAGAGAATATCAAACAATTAACAGCAGGGCAATATTTTGGCGAAATTGCTCTTTTCGATGAAGCACCTCGATGGGATGGAGCGATCGCTCTCCAAGACTGCGTACTGCTCAGTTTAGAAAAGAAACGCTTTATTAGCTTGATTTCTCAACGCCCCCATATCATTTTAGAAATCTGTCGCTTTTTGAGCATGAGACTAAGAGAAACAGATAAATATATGTCTGCAAAAAAACACAATTGAACCGAATCCAGTTTGAGCGCAGGGTGTGCTTAAAAAACCCATAGTTTTTCTCTAAAGGATAACCTTTCGCATAAAGTTTTACTTATTACTTATTACTTATTACTCATTACTTAATTCACTGCTGATATTGTTCTAAAAGATTGTTTAACTGTGACTGTTTTTGCTTGATGATGGCTTCGACTTCCCTTGCCCGTCTTTCCAACTCAAAAACTTCTAGTTCATTCAGCTTTTTATCTCTTTCGATCGCTCGTAGTTCTTGATTTTCTCTAAATTCTACCCGTTTGCGATCCAATCCTGCACCATAGAAATTATCTTGCCATTCTACTACCTGCTCAAAATTTTCTTCTCGTAGCTTAGTAGTCAAATTATTGAATGTTTTTTCCGTTAAAATATCTCCCTGTTCCTTCCCATTTTCCACAAAGAAAGTTGCATATATTTCAGGAGAAACTGTTCTTAAATAGGCATTGGCGATCGCTTTGTCTATTCGCCGCAGTTCTATATATTTATCAACAATTTCAGCGGTATTTTTTTCTTTAGCACACTGACGAATTGCAGCTAAACTTAGCTTAAATTCTTCTGGAAGCGAACCCGAATTATCACTATAATTGAATCCTGTAGCACCAACCCCAACGCCAGCACCACCAGAGCTGGAATAAGAAAGATTTAGTTCGCCACAGCTTAAAGAAGCACTTCCAGGAGGAATGGTTAAACGTCCACGGTCGCTATCGCTCCAAAAGTTATCACTTTTTTCATTATCAGTGACAGTTACATCAGAAGTGTTGCCGTTAGAACTTTGCCCTTGAGACTGAGAACCAGATTCTTGAATATCGATATTTACATTTTCAGGATTGTTGTTGGTTACGCTTTCTGTCGTTTGTGCTTTTATAGCAAGCCCATAGCTAAATAATACAAGATTAGTTATAGATAAAAACGTCAATATTTTTTTGATTTTCATTTTATTTATAACAACGATA
>CAKZYI010000293.1 GCA_937884735.1 uncultured Pleurocapsa sp. | reverse complement strand
TACTTGGAGGGTAGCCTCCTGGGAAAATAGCTCAGTGCCAGGTTCTTTTTTCTTTTGTTTAACTTAAGTAACAGGAGAAGAGGTATTTTCGCGGTAAGATGAACTACCTCTTCTCCTACCATAGTAAATAATTGGATTATCTTATAAACACCTGCTTACTAGATAGATGAAATGCCAAGAAGTCTCAGGTAATTGGGTTTTTTTACCTTCTAGAAAAGCCATTGGAATTATACACTTTTTAGGAGGTGCATTCGTCGCTACTGCACCTCAAATTTCTTATCGGAGTATACTAGAGCACATTTGTGAAAAAGGCTTTGTTGTAATTGCTACTCCATTCGTAAATACTTTCAATCACTTTAAGATTGCTCGCGATGTTTTAAATGGTTTCGAGACGACAGTTGAAAGATTAAAAAGAAGCAACCTATTATCTTCAGGATATATCCCCACATATGGAGTAGGGCACAGTATGGGGTGTAAGCTACATCTTTTAATAAGCAGCCTGTATGATGTGGAAAGAATAGGAAATATATTGATATCTTTTAATAATTATCCTGCCAAACAGGCAGTGCCGTTCCTAGAGCAGTTAAATATTCCTTCCACACTTGATGTTGAGTTTGAACCTTCTCCTGAAGAAACTAAAGCGATTATTACTAAGAATTATAATGTCCGTCGCAACCTTCTAGTCAAATTCAACGATGATAATCTCGATCAAACAATCTTATTAAAACGCCTTTTGGAAGATTGTTCTTTGGATATGGTAACTGCTAAAAGACTACGCGGAAATCATTTGACTCCTTTAAATCAGAAAATGAAATGGCAGATGGGAGAATTTTATACCCCTATTGACGCAATTGGACAGTGGTTTAACCAAGGGATATCAAAAAATTTAAATCAGCTAACAAAAGAGCTAATTGTCTGGCTAGATCCAATGTCCGCTTTTTAAATTTTAAAGTTTATATTAAGACACAAAATTGTTAGGCTCGAAAAGTTGGTAAGAAATAACTAAGTTTTTCTTAAGAATATAGATTTCATCTTTTATAAAGACTGTCAAGACTTCACTGAAACTTTAAATCGAAGTACTCTTTTTATATTTACAATTAACCTAATTAGAAGCTAATCTTTTAGTTATTAGTGAAATTACTTAGGTTATCAATAAAATTATCTGATTTTGTTGAAGCCTCATACGCTTAAAGCGGGGAAAAAATATGAAAGTAGCCTTTCTTGCTGGTGGTTTAGGGACTAGAATCTCAGAAGAAACAGAAAACAAACCAAAGCCAATGGTAGAGATTGGAGGTCAACCAATTCTATGGCACATAATGATGCACTATCATCAATATGGCTTTAAAGACTTTGCGATCGCCTTGGGTTACAAGGGTGCGGTAATTAAAAAGTATATGGTTGACTATTGCGCTCTAAATAGTAACCTAACTGTTGGTCTGCGTAATGGTGAAGTGAAAACTCATGGTGGCTATCAGCTAGATTGGAACGTGGATCTAATCGATACTGGCTTGATGACCAACACTGGGGGGAGGATTAAGCGACTTGCTCCTTACGTTGGTAGAGAAACATTTATGTTAACCTGGGGTGATGGTGTTTCTAACGTTAATCTCCACGATTTGCTAGCTTTTCATCGTTCCCATGGAAAACTGGCTACTCTTACTGCTGTTCGTCCACCAGCACGTTTCGGTCATTTAGATTTAAATGGCGACCAGATATCTGAGTTTTCAGAAAAGCCTCAGACAAAAGAGGGCTGGATTAATGGTGCTTTCTTTGTCTTAGAGCCTAAAATATTTGATTACATAGACGGTGATGAAACCCAATGGGAAAAAGAGCCTTTGGAAAGACTAGCTAAAGATGGCCAATTGATGGCATACAAGCATGATGGCTTTTGGCAGTGTATGGACACTCTTAGGGATAAGCATCGCTTAGAAGCTCTGTGGGCTAACGGTAACGCACCTTGGAAAACTTGGGAGGATCAAAATTATGAAAATACTGGTGACTGGTCACAAAGGGTACATCGGAACCTTAATGGTACCAATGCTACTCGCCAAAGGGTATGATGTTGTAGGCTTAGATACCGATTTGTATGCTAGAAGTACTTTTGGCAAGGGGATTGTAGATATTCCTGAGCTAAAAAAAGACATTCGAGATCTAAAAATTCAAGATGTGGAAGGTTTTGATGCTGTCTTTCACCTGGCGGGTCTTTCCAACGATCCCTTGGGAAATCTTAATCCCAAACTTACAGAGGAAATTAACTATCGAGCTTCTGTAGAGCTAGCGAAGCTGGCAAAACAAGCAGGAGTTGAACGTTTTATTTTTTCATCTTCCTGTAGCAATTATGGTGCAGGGGGAGAAGACTGGCTGAACGAAGAGTCTGCATTTAATCCAGTGACTCCCTACGGAGTTTCTAAAGTGAAAGTAGAACAGGATGTTAGTCAGTTAGCTGATGACAACTTTAGTCCCACTTTTTTACGCAACGCTACGGCTTATGGTGTTTCGCCTAGATTACGATTTGATTTGGTACTAAATAATTTAGTTGCTTGGGCATATACTAAAGGCTTAGTTTATATCAAAAGCGATGGTACTCCTTGGCGACCTATTGTTCACATTGAAGATATTTCTAGAGCTTTTATCGCTGTTTTAGAAGCACCAAGAGAGCTAATTCATAACGAAGCTTTCAATGTTGGTCGAAACGAAGATAACTATCAAATTCGCGAGCTAGCAGAAATCGTCAAAGAAACAGTGCCTAATTGTCGAATTGAATATGCTCCTGGTGCAGGTCCAGATAAACGTTGCTATAGAGTTGACTGTAGCAAAATAGTTAACACCCTATCTAATTTTCAGCCTCAATGGAATGCTCGTAAAGGTGCAGCAGAGTTATATGAAATATATCAAAAAGTTGGTTTGACTTTAGAGGAGTTTGAAGGTACTAAATATCAAAGGATAGCCCATATTAAATATTTAATAAGTAATGAATTACTAAATTCTGAGTTGCGTTGGCAAACTGAAGAATTAACTGTTGTTGAGTAATTTGAGCGTAAAATATTTAGCTGGCTTGGTAATTTGAATTAATGCTAAATTTTAGAACTTTTGAATAAAAAAGCAGGGGCAAGCAAATAATGATTGTCCCTGTTAATTGATATGAGTAAAAACCAAATTATTTATATATAAATTTTTGTACTTATGAGTAGTAATTCGAGCTGTTTATCCTGTGGTAGTCATTCTTTAGAGCCAATTATTTCTTTTGGCTACACAGCTTTAGCTGATAATCTTCTTACTGTAGAACAACTAAACTTACCTGAATATACTGCGCCATTAGACCTAGTTTTTTGCTCGGAATGTGCGTTGGTACAAATTACGGAATTAGTTCCACCAGAAATTTTATTTTGCGACGATTATCCTTATTTTTCTTCGGTATCACCATCTTTATTAGAGCATTTTGAAGATAGTGCCAAAAATATTATAAAAACTAGAAATTTAGATAGTAGTAGTTTAGTTATTGAAGCTGCCAGTAACGATGGATATATGTTGAAAAACTTCGTTCAGCAGAATATTCCTGTATTGGGGATAGATCCCGCTTCGGGACAGGTTGACGCTGCTATTAAAGAGGGAGTTGATTCTATATGTACCTTCTTTGGCAAGGAACTAGCTCAAAAACTAAGAGACGATGGAAAACAGGCTGATGTATTTTTAGCTAATAATGTTTTGGCTCATGTTCCTGATTTAAATGGTTTTGTTGAAGGAATTGCAATTCTTTTGAAACATAATGGAGTGGCAGTAATTGAAGCACCTTATGTGGTTAATTTAGTAGAACACTGTGAATTTGATACAATTTATCATCAACACTTGTGTTATTTTTCAGTTACAGCTTTAGATAAGCTCTTTAGAAGGCATTCTTTGTATTTAAACAAAATTGAGCGCATCAAAATACATGGAGGTTCTTTACGTCTACATATTGAGCCGACAGAATCGCCAGAAGAATCAGTCAAATCTTTACTGAAATCAGAAAGAGAATCTCAGGTAGATAATTTAAGTTACTATCAAGATTTTGCTGACACTGTAATGGCTTTTAAATATTCTCTGTTGGATATTTTGTGGGATCTTAAAAAGCAGGGAAAAAAAGTAGTTGGCTATGGTGCAGCAGCTAAAGCTACTACTATGTTGAACTATTTGGGAATTGATAAAACTCTACTTGACTATGTAGTAGACCTTAATCAGTTTAAACACGGTCGCTATATGGGTATTAATCATCTACCGATATTTCCTCCTAAAAAGCTTTTGGAAGATAAACCAGACTATGTATTGATTCTTGCTTGGAACTTTGCTGAAGAAATCATACAACAACAGGAAAAATATCGGGCATTAGGTGGAAAATTTATCATTCCTATTCCTGAACCCAAAATTGTTTAGATATGTTGCTCAAAATATTAACTGTTTGGCTCTAATCTATGAAAGACAGCAAACAATATATTGATTAATAATGTAGCTTTCATATCAATTGGAAAACTTATTTTATGAACTTTTGGAGGAGTGCTTCTTGTGGTACAAAATTTAATCTCTAAGAAACTAGAGTCTCAAAAAATTGAACATTCATGTCCTAACTGTGGTCATCAAGAGCTTGTTGTTTTTTATGAAGTTCGGGATGTTCCCGTTCATAGCTGCTTGATGATGCCCAACAAAGAACAAGCAGTAGAGTTTCCTTGTGGAGATGTGGTTTTGGGTTTTTGCGATCGCTGTGGTTTTATTACCAATACAAAATTCGATCCTAAGTGGTCTGCTTATGCTCCTAATTACGAAGATCAGCAAAGCTACTCTCCTACTTTTAATAAATTTTCTCTTAAACTAGCTAATCATTTAATTAATAAGTACGATTTACATAATAAAGATATTATTGAAATTGGTTGCAGTAAGGGAGATTTTCTGCTTCTGCTATGTGAATTAGGCAACAATCGCGGTGTTGGAATCGATCCCAGCGTAGTTCCTGGTAGAGTTGAAAGTGAAGCAGCCGATCGCGTTACTTTTATTCAAGATTATTATTCCGAAAAACATGCCGAATATGTAGGAGACTTTATCTGCTGTCGTCACACTTTAGAACATATTCAGCCTACATCTGAGTTTATTAAAACTGTTCGTAAATCTATTGGCGATCGCGATACTGTAGTCGTATTTGAAATTCCTGATAACACTAGAGTATTAAAAGAACAGGCTTTTGAAGATATTTATTACGAACACTGCTCTTATTTTAGCCCTGGAACATTAGCTCGCTTATTTCGCAACAGTGGTTTTGAGGTTACGGATTTATACTGCGACTATGGCGATCAGTATCTTTTGATTGAAGCAAAACCCGTGGATATGCCTTCTAATAAAGTTCACTCTTTTGAAGAAACAGTAGAAGATGTGGCTCAGGATGTTGAGCTGTTTAAAGAGAAAATTGCAGAAAAACTAGAGTATTGGAAAAATTATCTTGAACAGGCCAAAACCAAGCAGGAAAAAGTAGTCGTTTGGGGTTCTGGATCTAAGTGTGTAGCATTTCTAACAACTTTAAAAACTATCGATAAAATTGAATATGCGGTAGATATAAATCCTCACCGCCACGGGAAATACATCCCTGGAGTGGGTAAAGAAATTATGTCTCCTGAATTTCTCAAAACTTATCAACCAGATAAGGTAATTGTGATGAATGCTATTTACACAGAAGAAATTAGCCAAATGCTCAAGGACATGGGTGTGGAAACTGAAGTAGTAGCACTTTAAAAGGATGCCCTAGAAGATAGTACTGCTCCGTGACCAGAGGGAATCCTTTAGGGCATGAGGAACAAAGGATGAGGGATGAGGAGTGAATCTTCATCTCTTATTTTATGTGTAGATAAACCCATAAATATTTTTAAAAAGATGTACAACTATATTATTGTTGGTGGCGGCATTGTTGGATTATCTACAGCAATGGCTTTAAGCAAACGTTTCCCCGATGCCAAAATTGCTCTTTTAGAAAAAGAAGCGTCTTGGGCAGCTCATCAAACAGGACATAATAGTGGCATAATCCATTCGGGAATTTATTATAAACCTGGAAGCTACAAAGCCAAGCTATGTCGCAATGGTAATCAGTCGATGGTAGCTTTTTGCCAAAAAAATAACATTGATTATAAAATATGTGGCAAAGTTATCGTGGCAACGGAAGAACACGAACTGCCTTTGCTAGACAATCTTTATAAGAGAGGATTGGAAAATAACCTTGAGATCAGTAAGATAAACTCAGAGCAAGTCAAAGAAATAGAACCCCATGTAAGCTGTTTGGCTGGAATTAAAGTCAAATCCACAGGAATAGTTAATTACAAACAAGTTTGTCAGAAATATGCAGAGATCGCAGTCGAACAAGGAGTAGATCTACATCTTAATACTTGCGTTACAGGCATTAAATTTATGTCTGGAGATTATGTAATTGAAACAAATACAAAAGAATATAAAACCGAGTTTTTAATCAACTGTGGAGGATTATATAGCGATCGCTTAACTGAATTAACCAAATCGAAAGCACCTGCGAAAATAGTTCCCTTTCGAGGAGAATACTATCAATTAACTCCTGAAAAAAACTATCTGGTTAATGGTGCAATTTATCCAGTACCGAACCCTAACTTCCCCTTTTTGGGAGTCCATTTTCATCCTGGTATAGATGGTAGCGTTCATGCAGGACCAAATGCAGTATTGGGTTTCAAACGAGAAGCCTATAAAAAGTTTGACTTTGATTTGAAAGAATTCATGGAAACCATGACCTATCCTGGTTTTTGGAAACTAGCCTCGAAATATCCCAAAGATGGCATAGCTGAAATGATTCGTTCCTATAGCAAGGCAATTTTTGTCCGTAGTCTGCAACGATTAATTCCTGAAGTTGAAGCCAAAGACATTATGCCAACTCCCGCAGGGGTAAGAGCGCAAGCATTAAAAATTGATGGTTCAATGGTAGATGACTTTTTAATTGTTAATGGAAACAAAGCACTGCACGTATGTAATGCACCATCTCCTGCTGCGACTGCCTCGATTGAAATTGGCAAGTATATTGTGTCTCAAGTACCAGATAAATGAGCAATCTAAAAAGTAACTCTTTACAGATATTTATTGATCGCTCTTGGGAATGTAATTAGCATCCGACCAAATTTCATTAATTTCGTCTGCTTGATGTTGGGCGTTGAATCGCTCCCAAACAATACCGTTAACATCCGTATCTTGACTAAACTCACTGGCTGATTCATCTTCCCAGCCAAGATGTCTTAGTTCTCCTGGCTCACAAGAGTCATCCTGCCTGACCGATAAATTGAGGGTTTCAGTACGCCAAAGGGCATATTCTCCAGCAACAAACGAACATGGTGGCATTCCTAAACGAATAGTGTAATCTTTAATTGTTGCTTCGATTTTGTCAGTTGTGATCGCTATATGTAGTTTACTTACCATAGTTAAGTTTTTTAGCTTAGATGGTTTTTAATATCAGTAATCAGTAATTGTTTTCTTGCCATTGTTCGTATAAATCAGGACGGCGATCGCGAGTACGCTTGATTTGTTCTTCTTTGCGCCACTCATCAATTAATCTATGATTACCATTACGTAAAACTTCAGGCACTTGCCAACCTCTAAAATCTGCAGGACGAGTATATTGAGGATAGTCCAATAATTCCGTTTCAAAACTTTCTTGTTTGAGAGATTCAATTTTGCCCACTGTTCCTGGCAAAAGCCTAGTGATACCATTAATAAGAGTTAACGCAGGAATTTCGCCACAGGTTAAAATAAAATCTCCTAAAGAAATCTCTTTAGTTACTAAATGTTGTCTGATTCTTTCATCCACTCCTTCATAATGACCGCAAATAATTACTAGCTGCTGATAGTTAGTTGCTAGATCTTTTAGTAGAGGTTGAGTCAAAGGATTTCCTTGGGGAGTTACTAAAATAATTTCTCGTTGAGCTAATACGGGCAAAGACTCTACCGCAGCAAAAATCGGCTCTGGCTTGAGTAGCATTCCCACACCACCACCATAAGTAATGTCATCTACCTTATGATGCTTGTCTGTTGTGAAGTCACGAGGGTTTAATAAATTTACCGTAGCGATTTTTTTAGCGATCGCTTTACCAAGTAAACTACAATTCAAAGGAGAGGCAAAAAAGTCGGGAAAAAGAGTGATAATATCGAAACGCACAATAATAAACTCAAATAAAATTTCAGAAGCCAAATATAAGTTCCATTGGCTTTAGGAGTTTAAGTAGTTTTTGACACAGTAGTCAACTAGGAGTTTCCTTAATATTAACACTCCATAATCTATCGCAGTCCCACTACTCTCCTGTCCGCCAAGTCATATTATGATAAATACCGAAGTCAAACATCAAATTAGAGAATCTTCAACATTGACTAAGAATGCCATATTAGTTATTGGAGGAGCCGAAGACAAAGTACACGGCAAAGAAATACTCCAAACATTTTTTAATCGATCCCGAAGCTCCGATGCCATCATTGGTATTGTGCCCTGTGCGTCTAGAGAACCTAGCCTAATTGGAGAGCGTTATTATCGCATCTTTAGCGATATGGGAGCAAAAAAGATCAAAGTCCTAGATGTACGAGATCGATCGGGGGCTAATGAGTCAGATTATCTTGACTTTATCGAGAATTGTACGGGGATCTTTTTGACTGGGGGAGATCAACTTCGTCTCTGTGGTTTACTGGCAGATACGACCCTAATGAACCGCATTGTAGAAAGAGCCCAAAGACGAGAAATTAGTCTTGCAGGAACTAGTGCAGGAGCGGCGGTGATGGGGCATCATATGATTTCTGGCGGTAGCAGTGCCGAGTCACCCAATCGTGCCTTGGTAGATATGGCAATGGGTTTGGGTATAATTCCTGAAGTTTTGATAGACCAACACTTTTATAATCGTAAT
>CAKZYI010000292.1 GCA_937884735.1 uncultured Pleurocapsa sp. | reverse complement strand
GTATGTAGAGTTTAGGGGAGAAATGTCTAGAGCAATGAACGTATTTAAGATGCGTGGTTCGTGGCATGATAAAGGTATTCGGGAGTATGTGATTAGCTCTGATGCCCCAGAAATTCCTTTCATTAAAGAATCTTTTCGTAATTATGAAGGTATTATTAGTGGTTCGCCTTCTCGTGTATCTCTGAATGAAAAAAGCGAGCTATCTAGAATTGCGCGTAATGTAAAAGATATTAATCTTGATTCAAAAGACGACGAATAAATGGAGGACAAACTTCATTCTTTAAAAGAATGGCTTACAAAAGAAATAAAATCTAGAGCCAATGAAATAGATCGCGATCCTCAAGCTTTAAAAGCCGCTATACAAGAAATGGGCGATCGCTCTTTACTAGCTTTGAAAGTTCCCATAGAATTGGGAGGAAGCGGTATGAGTGAATTAGATTACCGTCTTTTGCAGGTAGAATTAGCCAGGATTTCTGGTGCTTTAACTTTTCTGCAAACTCAACACCAAAGTGCGGCGGTAATGTTGAGCAAAAGTCATAATGTTTCTCTACAACAAGACTTTTTATCTCAAATGGCGACAGGAAAGTTATTGATGGGTGTAGGGTTTTCTCATTTGCGTCGTCGCGGAATACCGATGGTATCAGCCATAGAAACCGATTCGGGTTACGAAATATCTGGCGAAGTACCTTGGATAACAGGTTATGATTTTTTTACTCATTTCATCTTGGGTGCAACTCTGGCTGATGGTAGAGAGCTTTATGGAGTGTTACCTCTAAAAAATCGAGAAGAACAGCAAGGTAGTATTAGTTTAAGTGAGCCAATGAAACTCATGGCGATCGCATCTACTAATACTGTTAGTGCTAGAATAAACCATTGGTGTTTAAATAAAGCTCAAGTAGTTAGTATCAAACCCGCCGAATCAATTCATCAAAGCAGTCGTAATAATATCCTCAATCACGGTTGGTATGCTCTTGGCTGTGCTTATGCAGGTTTGGATATTTTATTAGCAGCAGCGCAAGAAAAGCAGCTAGATTTTTTACAAGAGTCTTGGAATTCTCTTAATTTGGAAGTCGAGCAGTGTAAGGGAAAGGCTGTTGATCTAGCTACACATGACACTGCATCCTACAGCCAAAAATTACAGCTTCGTGCAACTGCGATTAATCTAGCTCAACGCTGTAGCCAAGCTGCAATAATTGCTTCTAGCGGTGCTGCAAATTATTTAGGCTCGAATGCAGCGAGGGTATATCGGGAAGCTTTACTATTTAGCGTTTCGGGACAAACTACCGATGTGATGGAAGCGAGTATTAAACAAATAATAAGTAATAAGTAATAAGTAATAAGTAATAATTGCATCGTTTGGCGAGATGAAAAAATTGAAGCACAAATTAAATTTGTCTAAAGGCGAGCGCACCCTCGACAGTTGCTCTATGAGGGAAAACCTCAAGACCGCACTGTCTCGCAAAGCTGAATTATTAATAGAAACGCTGCAATATAATGAAGCAGGAATTGATTTGTTAATTGAAATATTAAACGATCCAGAATTAATAGTTAGAGCAGAAGCATATACGCTTTTGCAGTCAATTCAATCTAACAAAGCTTATGATGCTATATCTCAAGGTATTTTATTGAATCCTGGAGATAATATTTACTGCGTTTATGAATCAGTTATGGAATATAACGATAATTGGTGGTATATAATAAATTCTTTCTACGATATTTTGTTTAACTCTAATCGTGAATGTACTAGTTTTGTTTCTTTTCATATAAACAAAAAAAGTGCAGAAAAAGCAGCAGATAAATTTCATAAAGACGAAGTATCAATTAAACATAATATCTGTAGCTGGGATATTAGTGATGTTGGTACGAATAGTAGTTATTTTAGAAAAGATTTTAATTACACCTATCAGTGGTGTAAAAAATATAATATTCCAGTTAAATTACCAAATAAAAATTATAGTGAACGAGAATCTATAAGACTGGCTTTATCATTAGAAGACTGTCTTGCAATGGAATTTTTGGAGGATAAAAAATATGATTTGTTAGCGCAGTTATGGCTTGATGCGCTGGAAAGATTTGCATTTGTTCAACCCATGGTTGTTCAAGAGACAACTTATTTGAAACTATCAGATAATATTTGATGTTGAAACTTAGTATTACAGCGATTGGACTTCGCCTTATTGATGAATGTTTGAAAATTTGGCATACACTGCAAAAGCCATTACAACTATAGTTTTTAGAATTAGCTATTGGTAGTAATTGCGATATTAATTTCAACTACTTAGATATTCCTCTAATTCTCCACGACTCTTGCCTATATGATTCGTCATAAATTAGGTATTTTTGATTCTCGAACATGGAAAGTGTATGCAGAATTTGTAGACAATCGCGATGTTTTAGCCGTGACTTTGCATCCGCCATTAAAATGTTATTGTACTCAATCAGAATTAGAAACAGCCTTAGCTAAACTACAATCTAATTTTAAAATACCTGTCTATTTTGAAATAATGCCTTCTTCTGAATATTGGTGTTCCAACATGGATACTTTAATTGATTTTCCTCTATTACTAGATGTATCTCACATAAACATTTGGCATCGGGGTAACTTGGAAACAACCAAACAAACTTGCTTGTCTTTATTTAGATCGCATTCAATAAAAGAAATTCATCTTAGTCACAATAAAGGAAAAAGAGATAGTCACGATTTTATTCCCTCAAATATTTGGTTTAGCAATTTAATTGATGATTGGCAAAAAAAATATCTGATAACTTATGAAAGCTTACCTATAGATTATGCTAAGTACCAACGATTAGATAAGTGCAAAGTTAGATAGCAAATACGATCAACATCTACCGAGCAAAATACTTATAATAAACTACACCGATCGCATATACTTTTATGACTATAAGCAGCAATTCTCCCAAACTAATTAGCTTTTACAATTCTCCTATTGGCAGAAAGATCATTACAGGAATTACTGGGCTGGGTTTGTCTTTGTTTGTCCTTGTTCATATGGCAGGGAATTTAACTCTATTAGCTAGCACCAAAGCATACAACCAGCTAGCCCATTTTATTGATGGTTTGGGCATCTTACTTTATGCGATCGAGTTTATTTTATTAGGGTTGGTAATATTTCATGCAGTGATTGGTATTTCGATTAGGCTTAATACTTTTAAGGTTCGACCAATAGGCTACAGTGAAATAAAGAGTGCAGGAAATCCTAGCAAGCAGTCTCTTAGTTCTCGCAGCATGGCTATTACTGGGGGAATATTACTAGGCTTTTTAATTCTGCATTTAGCAAGTTTCAAATTTGGCACATACTACACCACTGTCATTGATGGGGTAGAGATGCGTAATTTATCCCGTCTAGTAATAGAGAAATTCCATAATCCAGTTTATGCTTTTGGTTATGCTGGAGTTATGGTCATGCTAGCGGTACATCTACGTCACGGTATCTGGAGTGCTTGGCAATCTATTGGAGTATTGAATTCTAAAATCAGCCCATTAGTATATGCGATCGCTTTATCTCTTGCTGTTTTAATTGCGACTGGTTTTATTGTTCTTCCTGTGTCAATTTTTTTTTGTTTCACTAGTTAATAAAAAATTAGAAATTAACAGTAATGAGCAACAATAAACTTATTACTCATTACTTATTACTTATTCTTTACTTGCCTAATCCAAGAAAATTCTTAAGCCATTCTAAAAAGTCTCCTACATCTTTTGTAGATACTTTGAGCAACGAAAGAATACCGACTAATATTAAAATTGTGCCAATCAAAAAGTTGTTTTCATATAAAGATAAACCAACTACCGCTACAAAATAAGGTGATGCAATACGACTTATTTTTTCTACTGTGGAAACTAATTCGTTTTGTTCTACAGCAGTATTTTCTTTTTGTAATAGAGTGTCTTGAGGAGAACTTAGATTAACGGTGGGGGGAGGAGATAGCTTAATGTCTTTTAAGTCAGACATAGAAGGCTTTTGTGGTTCGCGAGGAGACTTGCCAAACATAACTCGATTTATCTAGGAGTAGATCTACGCTGTTATTTTAACTTCAGGTTGTTGTTATGGTATTGCTTTTGTTTTATTATTGACTATTTTTACTTTTTATGTTTATTATTATAGTAATAAATACCAAAATTAAAGCAGATTCCCATTATGAAAGTAATTTTAACAAAAGATGGGCTTAATATAAACCCCCAAGACTATTCTTTATTGACGGATTTGTATCTACTAACTATGTCTGCTTGCTACGTAGGGGAAGGTCTTGCTGATAAAAGAGCCAGCTTTGAGCTATTTGTGCGACGCTTACCCACAAGTTTTGGCTATTTGATTGCTATGGGTTTGGCACAAGCGATCGCATATTTAGAGCAATTGAGCTTTAGCTCGCAGCAAATTAAAGCATTGCGAGATATGAATATATTTAGCAACGCGCCAGAAGAATTTTGGCAGTTATTAAAGTCAGGAAGCTTTACAGGAGATGTTTGGGCAGTACCAGAAGGGACAGCAATTTTTGCTAACGAGCCAATATTGAGAATTGAAGCACCACTATGGCAAGCTCAATTAGTAGAGACTTATCTGCTCAATACGATCAACTATCAGACACTAATCGCTACAAAAGCTGCAAGAATTAGAGATGTTGCAGGTGAAGATGCAGATATATTGGAATTTGGCACCAGGAGAGCATTTAGCCCACAAGGAGCAGTTTGGGCAGCAAGGGCGGCTTTAGCAGCAGGATTTGATGGCACTTCTAACGTTTTTGCCGCACTACAATTGGGAGAGAAACCTAGGGGGACAATGGCACATGCTTTAGTTATGGCAATCTCCGCTATGTCAGGTAGTGAAGATGAAGCATTTAAAGCTTTTCAAACTTATTTCCCCAATGCACCTCTGTTAATTGATACCTACGATTCTGTAGCGGCAGTCAAGCGATTGCAAAGTAAAGTAGGGACAGGAGAAATGAAAGTGGCAGGAGTGCGAATAGATTCGGGAGACTTGGTAGAGTTATCGCAAAAAGTTCGTTTTCATCTGCCTGAAACTAAGATTTTTGTTAGTGGCGATCTAGATGAAGAGGAAATTGCCAGATTAAAACTAAAAGGTGGAGTTATAGATGGCTATGGTATTGGAACAAAACTAGTTACTGGTGAAAGTATTGGTGGAGTGTATAAGTTAGTAGAGATAGATGATATACCCACTATGAAAAAGTCTAGCAATAAAGCGAGCTATCCTGGTCGCAAACAAATTTTCCGTACAATAATAAATGGAAAAATCAAGTCAGACAGATTGGGTTTACAAGACGAACAAGACGAAGATAAGGAAAAAGGTTTACTAAAAAAAGTCATGCAAGATGGCGAAAGACTATACTCAACCGAAACTTTAGAACAAATACGTCAACGCACAGCTAATTCCGTCGCGAGTCTGCCTAATAATGTAAAAAATATTGATCATCCTCAAAGCATTAAGGCAAATATTTCAGACGCGCTGAAAACCCTGCAAGAATCATTAAGCAATAACCTATAACCTATAACCTATAATCTATAACGGATTGTTGGTTATAGAATGGCAATTTCAAGTCCGTACCAATAACCCATAACTCATAACTGACCACTAGCAATTAATATAGCAATCCTATCTGAGTTGTGAAAATATTAGTCTTAAATGTCATTCGTCATCAGTCTTTTGTTATTAGTTGTTTTCATAAATGATTTAGGACTGCCATATGCACTCTTTGCATTTCCCAAAGGATATATGGATCGCGGTATCCGTGATAGACAACCAACAATTAACAACCAACAACTAACCACTAACAATCAATTCATGGAAAAAATTGCCCTTTTTGGTACAAGTGCCGATCCGCCAACAGTAGGACATCAAACTATATTACACTGGCTGTCGAGCCATTACGATCGCGTTGTAGTTTGGGCATCAGATAACCCTTTTAAACAACATCAAACCCCTTTAATATATCGTACAGAAATGTTGGATATAGCGATCGCAGATATTAATTTAGTCCATAATAATATTAACCTGCATCCAGAATTAAGCGATCGCCGTACATTGATAACGGTCAATAAAGCCAGGGAGAAGTGGGGAGAAGAAGTTGAATTTACTTTGGTAATAGGATCGGACATATTATCTCAAATCACTAGCTGGTATCGTAGTGAAGAATTACTCCAGCAGGTAAAAGTGCTAGTTGTACCTCGTTTGGGATATGGCATCAAAGATAAAGATTTAATTGCTTTAAAAGAAGTAGGGGGAATATTCGCGATCGCAAGTTTGAATGCACCGAAAGTATCTTCTAGTATGTATCGTTTATACAAAGACAAGAGTTTAGTGATTCCAGAAGTTAATAATTATATTTGGCAAAAAAATTTATATAACGTTAAAGAAGAAGTAGCAAGTAGCAAGTAGCGAGTAGCGAGTATGAAAGTTAATTCCACTATCGATCATAGTAATAATAAGTCAGAAAAATTAGCTGATTTCAAAGTAGGAGTAGATAACGTAATTTTTTCTGTTGATACTGAATACAATCGAGTATTAGTCTTGCTAAGAAAAAGAGATGTAGAACCCTTTAATAATCATTGGAGTTTACCAGGAACATTAGTCAGACAAGGAGAATCTTTAACCGATGCTGCTTATCGAACTTTAGCTGAAAAAATACAGGTAGATAATTTATATCTAGAACAGCTATATTCCTTTGGCAATCCTGGTAGAGATCCCAGAGAAAACCCCAATAGCTTTGGCGTGAGATATTTATCAGTAAGTTATTTTGCTTTGGTTAGATATAAAGAAGCAAAAATAATTGCGAAGTCCGATAAAAATATTTCTTGGTACAAAGTTAACGAGATTCCTAGTTTAGCTTTCGATCATGATGAGATATTAAACTATGGCTGGAATCGACTAAAGAATAAACTGCAGTATAGTCCGATCGCATTTGATGTATTGCCACCAGAATTCACTTTGAATGAAGTTTATCAACTGTACTGCACAATTTTAGGCGAACATTTTTCAGACTATTCTAATTTTAGATCGCGTTTACTAAAGCTAGGATTTTTATTAGATACAAAAGTAAAAGTATCCCGTGGTGCTGGTCGCCCTGCAAGTTTATATAAGTTTGATAGTAAAGCTTTTGCACCTTTGAAAGACAAACCATTGTTGTTTATTTGAAGTTTATAAAAACTCTTGTAAAAAACTAAATTATAATGCCACAAGAATGCGAAATTAGTCATCAAAATATAAAATATGAAATTGCTAAAATAGATCGTCTAATAATTTTCAATTTAGCTCAAATATTTCGATATATGGAATTAGCAAAAAGAATTATAGATGAAAATAAACTTAATTCTATTGATAATTTTAAACTGATGCTCGAACAAAGAAAAGCCTGGGCATTAAGTGCAGATTTTAATCATAGTTTTGTTCATAAGCTGTCGCAATATCTAATTGATTACTATCTTACTGAAAATCGAGATGATTAAAGTTATCGCAAACAATGATAAAGACATAATTTTACGAAGATATCCTACAAAAAACTGGATTGTCTTTTTATGCGGAACTATTGCCTTAGTTATAGTTAACTACCAAATTTTATTCAATGGAACCATATATTCTACTTTGACTTGCGATCGCGGTTGGTTAAATAGTATAAATTGCGAACTTATAGAGTCTTCTTTATTTAAACCCAATCTAAGACACAAAACAGTTAAACATATATATAAGCCTGAAGATATATTAGGAAGAGGAAAAACTTTACTCAATACGGATATTAATACGTTCCACAAACGGATCAAAAATAACTACTATCCCCGTTACGGCTTTGTCGGATTAAAATTTCGCGATCTTCATGCCTATCATTTTCGCAAACAAGCCATAGTAGAAGTAAATCGAATCAAAATTCAAAACTATATTCAAGATCGCAACCAAAGCGATCGGCTAATAATAACCGATAAACTATTTTTCTTATTTTATCTTCCCTTATTACTATTTCCCGCCACTATATTAATCGGAATATTTGGTATTTTGTTTCAACCAATTACAACTTATACATTTAACTTTCAAAAAAATGACCTAATAGTGATAGAAAAATCTCTCATTGTAAGCGATCGCAAACAACACTCAATAGACAAATTAAAAATAGCATCTGCTGACAAAAAAAATTCTATCCTACTAACCACCGACACAAAAATCTCTTATCTTTTAGATTACTTCCAAAACGAAGGAGAAGCCTCAAAAATTATCAACCTACTCAAACAACATATAAAGTAATCCTTTTTTCTTATTAACCAAACCTCAAAACAAAACAATTAACCCCTTAGCGACTATGCGCCTTTGCGAGAGATACAAAATAAATGAAAATAACCATAGCCCAACTAAACCCCACTATCGGCGATATCACCAATAACGCCCAACAAATAATCACCGCAGCCAAAAACGCAGCCAAACAAAACACCAGACTCTTATTAACCCCCGAATTATCCCTATGTGGCTATCCTCCCAGAGACTTGTTACTCTATCCTGGCTTTGTAGAATTAATGAGTAATGAATTAAAAGAAATTGCGACTACAATACCCAATAATATTGCAGTCTTAATCGGTACAGTAGAAACCAATCCCCACGCCAATTCCAAAGGACAAAAGCCTTTGTATAACAGCATGGCACTATTAGACGGGGGAGAAATAAAACAAATCTTTCATAAGCGGTTATTGCCTACCTATGATGTCTTTGATGAAGATCGTTATTTTGAACCAGGGTATGTAGCCAATCACTTTACCTTAGATAACGTCAAAGTTGGCGTAAGTATCTGCGAAGACTTGTGGAATGACGAAGAATTCTGGGGAAAACGCAGCTATGAAGTCAATCCTATTGAAGAATTAGCGCAGTTGGGAGTTGATGTAATAGTTAATTTATCTGCTTCTCCCT
>CAKZYI010000291.1 GCA_937884735.1 uncultured Pleurocapsa sp. | reverse complement strand
CGCTTTATTGGCACGATTGGCGGGGGTGCGGGGGAAGGTAAGGTAATTACAGATGCACTGGCGGTATTAAAAACAGGAAAAAAGCAGCTTTTAGAAATCGATTTAACTGGCACCCCTGGAAAAGATATTCAGGGTATTTGTGGTGGTAGAGTGCAGTTATGGCTAGAAAAGTGGTCGGGGACAGACGCGATCGCTTTATTAGAAAAAATTTTACAGTTGTTTGAGTTTGGACAATCTGGCAAACTAGTTACGCCTTTTACCAAAAACATCCAACCTTACTTAATCGGCGATCGCAATTTTCCCGAACAGCCTCCCTACTCTCTGACTTCCCTGCCTTCCTCTCAATTTATCGAAACCATCCAGCCTCCACCTATATTACTGATTGTAGGCGGCGGTCATGTAGCCTTAGCTTTGGCTCAAACTGCCAGTTTTGCAGGGTTTCAAATAGCCGTACAGGACGATCGCCCTGAATTTATTACTCCCGAAAGATTTCCCCAAGCAGTCTTATTATCTCAATCAATTACCGAGGCTCTAGATAAGCTAGCAGCCCATTCTCAAATTTACCTAGCTTTAGTCACCAGAGGCTATCCCCAAGATATTGAAGCATTACAAGCAATATTACAACATCCTTTACCCTATAAATATCTCGGTGCCATCGGCAGTAGTAAACGCATATATGCGATCGAGCAAGCACTACAGCAGCAAGGTATATTCCTCGAACAAATACCCCATTTTTATGCACCTATTGGTCTAGATATTGGCGCGCTTACCCCAGAAGAAATCGCTATTAGTATTTGTGGAGAATTGATTAAAGTTCGTCGTGGTGGTACTGGTTTGCCACTTTGCGAAAGGATGGAGCAAAAACAAACATCACCTAGAGTTCACTTGCCCCAGATTAGTCACAAAAGCGTCAGTATTTAAGCAAATTAATCTTATGCGCGATCGCCCAACTAACCCAGGAAACGACCACAATCGCCATTTTGCTCTAATTTTAGCAGCGGGTTTATCTACTCGGATGGGAACTTGTAAAGCTACTTTACCCTGGCGTAACAATCAAACCTTACTCAGGTATCAAGTAGAACAGTTTTTATTAGCAAATATTACTCCCATTGTTGTGCTAGGATCTCACAACGCCCATTGTCAAAAAGATTGTCCTGATGGTAGCCAGGTGGCGATTAATTTTAATAGCAATCAAGGAAAAACTAGTTCAATTCTAACGGGTTTAGATTTACTTCCCACCAGCTTTTGTACACTCACAATTTCTGCCGTCGATCAGCCTCGATCTGCCAATGTTTATCAAACTTTGCTACAGGCATATAAGAAGAAGAAATCTTTGATAACAGCACCTTGCTATCAAGATAAACTAGGACATCCATTATTGTTTTCTTATAGTTTATTGCCACAAATAAAACAAATTTCCGAGTCAACTTTAGGATTACGCAAAATTGTTAAAAAAAGATATGCGGCGATCAACAAAGTAAATTTTGATACTTTAGAAGTGTTAATTGACATTAATTATAAAAACATATATCAGCTTGAAACATCTAAAATACAATCTGAAATTATTAATAGCAAATAAGGTTATATTTTGAAATCATAATATTGCTCGATATTTATATTTATTTCCCGAACAAAAGTATTTTAAAGTACATTTATTCACCAACAATAATGATAATTTAAATTCATAGTAATACTGTCTTAATATCAGTTAGTCAAACCTCCGTATATACAAAAAAATATAACTTTGGGCTAAGTAAAAGGATGATTAAGTAGTTTTTAACTCATTACTTTACCCTAAATTATAGCGGAGATCACACTGCTAATTTAACGTTGTATAGCTATAAATATAAATGGTGTGAGACAATAAAATGTATTACCAAAAAACAATAAACCTCTGCTATTTTCACAATAAAAAAGCAAGCTTTTACAACAGTTCAATAGCAATAATTAGTACTGCTATTTGGCTAATATCAGGAAGATATGCAGCGGCTTCAGAAGTAAACAATAACCAAATCAAATATCAGCTACAGCAGCTACAAAAATATAGTCAGCCAAATCAATTTATCGAAGTTGAAGCAATTAAAAATAATGTCATAAACAAATATCCCAATCAAGAATCAGAAACCTCTAATGGATTGGAACAAATAACTAACGTTAACCAGCTACAAGATGTTACGCCGACAGACTGGGCTTATGAAGCTTTACGTAGTTTAGTAGATCGCTATGGCTGTATCTCAGGCTTCCCCTACCAGACCTATCGTGGTAATAGAGCTTTGACCCGTTATGAATTTGCAGCAGGATTAAATTCTTGCCTCAATCAAATAGAGCGATTGATTGTCTCTTCTAATGATGTTTCTCAACCAGACATAGAGACTGTCCAACGTTTAGGTCAAGAGTTTGCAGCCGAATTAGCAGCTATTGGTGGCAGACTAGACACTCTAGAAAGTCAGGTAGCTATCTTAGAAGACAATCAGTTTTCTACTACTACCAAACTGACAGGTAATGTCTGGTTTAACATTACTGGTGCAGGTGCAGACGGCGACGATCAAGTCGAAACTAGCGATTTAAGTTTTCCCACGGAGATTAGACAACCAGGTAGAGATCCAACAACGGGAGCACCAACAGTACTAGAAGTCACAGATAATCCCGAAATTACTTTTAGCGACCTTGTATGGCTAACTTTTGAAAGTTCTTTCACGGGGCGAGATGTCTTAACTACTCGTCTAGCAGTAGGAAATGGTGACTCTCCCGCCAATACCTTTGCTTCGGCAGGGGCGTACAATACTTTTGGCGTACCCTTCACCGATCAAACCGCAGGTGTCCAGGGAGAAGGCTATAGCGAAGTGGTCATTCATGACTTGTCCTACAACTTTCCCGTTGGC
>CAKZYI010000290.1 GCA_937884735.1 uncultured Pleurocapsa sp. | reverse complement strand
TTGGTTAAAGCTTGCTTCCTATTGGGAAAGCGATCTCGTTGCCTAAAGATAAGATGTGCTGCGATCGCAGGCGTACCCAAAATTATGGCATTAATACCCAAGGTAGACATCCCCCCGTGCTGGAACATTACTGCTTGAAAAAATAAGCCAATCAGAATTGCAGGAAAAGCATAAAATCCCAATACTGCACCCATCAAACCATTAAAGACTAGGTGAACGCTAGTAGGAGGAATGGGAATATGAATCAAAGAAGCAACAAAGAAGGCTGCGGTAAGCAAAGATGCCTTGGGAATATTTGCTTGGGTGCAATTATCTCGTCTGATTTCTCGCAGAGAATACCAAGTGACACCGCCAGTTAAAGCATAACCAGCAAGACATACATTGGGAGGAAGAAAACCGTCTGGAATGTGCATTAATTAACCAATAATATTACTTAAGAACTATTGCGACTTAGCGCGCGAGTAAAACAGAGCTGTACCCATAAAGCCCCAACCAACCGCAGCAGCCATAACCCATTTTTGGGAAGGAGTATAGCCAGCACCAGACGCAGCAGCAACCTTATCCTGTACTAATTTTCCTTCCTTTAAAGGAATACTAGTAATATCTCCATGTCCCGACTGGCGAACTTTTACATCCCAATTGCCAACATTTTCGGCATTGACATCAGGGACAAAAGTAAAATTGCCCGACTTGTCAGTTGTTCCCTTAAGCCAGGGAGAAGTGCGATCGCTTGGGGCATAAATAACTACTTGAGCCTCTGCCATTGGCGTACCGTCATCGTATTTTGCCGCAATTGTAATAGCTGATGTTTCTTGATACTCAATATTTGCTCCATGAGCCAAAACTTGCTTTGGTAATACAATCGCCATTGCCAAAGCGAGAAAAAAGTAAAACCTATTCATATAGTTGCTGTAGGAACACTGATAATAAAATTGTAAGATTGTGCTGCAAAACTGATTAATATTCTACTGGTTTTCTCAAAAATTGAGTTGATAATCACTCATTAGTCATCAGTAATTACACAATGTCCTTCTCCAACATGACCTAAACCAGATACCGCTTTTGTTAATTTTTGATAATTTTGAGCAGATAGCTGACTAGCCAAATCTGTATCGTCCAAATTTATTGTGCCGTTGCTAGCCAATTCTGCTATTGGTTGAAATCCCAAAGCATCCTGATTCAGAGCTTCTTCTAAAGACGTATCTCCATCTCCAAAAATGTGGTCGAAGTGAAAAGTTGCTTCTACTGTTCCTGGGTTGTCTGTCGTAACTATGCCCTGACGCTCATCCCCAACAAATTCACCACACACATATTCAAGTGGCTGATTGAAACCCAAATTAAAGTCAATGGTCTGTCCATCTTTAACAGCTTTCCCTGTTAAAACCATTGTTTTACCTGCGATCTCACTATTGCTTGCAGCGGGGCTTATTTTCCAGCTTAGAGCATTATAAAAGCCTGGTTTTACGTTAATTTCCTTAACTACAATTGCCTCTGCTTCACTATCACCTTCAGCCAAATCTGTGATCTGAGCCTTGTCTAAAAAACTTACTTTATCTTGGTAATCAATACTTGTTTTTGTGTCTCCTTTTTGAGGTTCAAAAGACGATTCAGTAGAGTATGCGATCGCATCACTAATATTGACATACACATTGTCAAAATCTATCTGCCAACCATCCTTACTTGTAAATCCCTGTCTAACGAAATCTTCACCATTAGCCACTAATGCCAGAGTTCCTTCTTCTGCTGTTGCAGCAATAGTTTCCTTGCCGCTTTTTTGACCAACATTCGTTAACATCGCGGAGGTCAAGGCAATTCCACAAAAGAGTAAAGGAATTTTATTCATGAAAGAAATAATTTAGGTTTAATATTTTTTGTCTATCTTTACTGATAATAAATTTTGGTTCTCCTTTTCAATCCCCCTAGAGGGTATTACGTAAGGATTTTTACTTATACTTAAGTATAAAATTATTGACTTTTGCAAAGTATTTTTTGGAAAAAAAAAACAAATTCGTGTTATTTCTTGCCAAATTGCTTACAATGCCATAGGGACAAAAATAGAGTAAAGTTTGTACTTTCTTTATATTTCTTGAGAATTTTTTCTCTAATTCATGTCCAATCTTCACCAAAGTTGTCAAAATAGAGGCTAAAATCGAAAAACAATTGCACAGTTCTAGTTGATAACACTCACTCTTACATCAGTCTTAATTGAGGCTAAACAATTACCAAGTAGTTGTTTGTCTGTTGGCAAACAATATCAGTAATTAAGAGTAAACAAGGGTGTAATTAGGCACAATAATTTATAGTCCCTAAAAACTTTAAATAGTTGACTGAATAAAAATCATTAATTTTTCACTGAAGGAGCAAGAGTAAAACGGCATGACCCAAGCTAATCAAGTTCTAGCAAC
>CAKZYI010000289.1 GCA_937884735.1 uncultured Pleurocapsa sp. | reverse complement strand
TATTCAGATAGTTTCTACCTTCGACGAATCAGTTTTTATCTGCATCGCCATTCGTAACGTGACCAATGCAGGTTTAATCGGTGCGGGATTAGCTGCGATCGCTGTTTTATTATTTCTCGGTTCGCTACGGCAAACGGCAATTGTAGTCATAGCTATTCCCCTCGCAGCAATGGCAGCAATTATTCTCATGAAGCTGTTTGGTTTATCCCTCAACGTATTTAGCTTGGGCGGTTTGGCAGTGGGAGTAGGAATTGTGGTGGATAACTCCATTGTGATGTTAGAAAATATTGCCGAAAGGGCGGGAATGACCCCAGGAAAAGACGCTAAAACGCGACTTAGTTCTTCTGAGTTAAAGTCGAAGGCGATCGCGGGTAGTCGAGAAATTGAATCGGCGTTGGTTGCTTCTACTAGTACTAACTTAGTAGCAGTATAGCCTTTCTTGATGATTGGTGGCTTTATTGCCCTGTTTTTTAACGTATTAGTCCTGTCCGTCAGTTTTGCGATCGCCGCATCAATTCAAGTAGCCACAACAACTGTACCTATGCTCACCTCTCGGCTACTATCAATCCGCAAATCGAGTAATATCGGAAAATTTTGGCTATTACAAGCATTTAATCGTCAATTTGAGGCTGCTACTAGGCATTACGGTATATTACTAAAAAAAGTTTTATATTATCGGGCAATTGTCATTGGAATGACTTTTTTAATTCTCGGTGGCAGCAGTATAGTCGCGATCGCCCAAATTTCCCAAGAAATCTTACCTCAGATCGAGACAGGACAAGTAGAACTATCGGCACAGTTCTCTCCAAGCACTCCTTTAGCCACCAATCGCCAAGTCATGGCAAAAGTGGACGAAATTTTACTAGCACAGCCAGAGACTAAATATACTTTCACTACTGCGGGGGGTTTTTTATTTGGCAGCAATACCAGCGAAAATTCCCAACGAGGTTCTAGCACCGTTACCCTCAAACCCGATGCTGATGCAGAGGCTTTTGTATCGCGGGTATCGGCAGAATTAGAGGAACTTAACCTAGTTGATATTCGACTGCGTCCCAGACTTGGTTCGGTGAGAGGCTTAATTTTAAATAACTCTCCCATTCGCGGGGCTGACGTAGATGTCATCCTTCAGGGCAAAGATGCCCAAACATTAGAACAGGTAGGACAAGAAGTGCTAAAAACCCTGTCACAACGAGCAACCCTGTCTAGTTTTCGCCCCGATGCCGACTCCCAACAACCCGAACTGCAAATACGGCTCGATCGCGAACGGGCTTCGGAACTTAACTTAAATACTCAAGACATTGGCGATACTTTAGAAGTTGCCACCACTGGTTCAGTTCCCACCCAACAACAACGGGGCAATCGCTTGGTAGACATTAGAGTCGAACTAAATGAATCATCCATTAGTCGTCCCTCTCAGCTAGCCCAAATCCCCTTATTTACCGATGATAATCGCTTAGTACGCATGGGAGACGTGACCCATATCGAACAAGGAGAAGCCCCTAGCCAAATCCAGCGCATCAACCAACAACAGGTATTTTTAATGGCAGGAAATCTCAATGAAAACGCCAAGTTAAGCGATGCTTTAGCCGAAGTAGAAGATATATTTCAAGATATCGATCTCCCCGAAGGAGTTAGTCGTCTCCCCAGTGCTGCTGCCGAAAGCAATCAAGAAATTCAATCGTCTTTTACTGTTTTGGGCGGACTGGCAACATTTTTAGTCTTTGTCGTCATGGCAGTCCAGTACAATTCTCTAGTAGATCCTCTAGTAATTATGTTTACCCTACCTCTGGCATTAGCAGGGGGAATTTGGGGACTTTATCTGACTCAAACAGCGATCGGCATTACCGTAATTGTAGGGGCGGTTTTACTGGTGGGTATTGTGGTTAATAACGCCATCATTTTAATCGAGCTAGCCAATCAAATTCGCGAAAAAGAAAAATGCGATCGCCCTACCGCAATTCTCAAAGCAGCACCCCAAAGATTACGCCCCATTCTCATGACTACCATCACCACCGTAGTCGGTATGTTTCCTTTAGCTTTAGGACTAGGACAAGGAGGGGAATTTTTGCAACCATTAGGAATTACTGTCTTTTCAGGATTGGCATTAGCAACCTTACTGACTCTGTTTATCATTCCCTGTTTTTACCTGTTGTTACACGATTTGGTGGATAGGATTTTTAGGAAAAAGCGATCGTCTATATTTATTAAGCAATAATAAATACCTCTACATTTACTTGTTACTATCGATCTCTAAAGTCAGTTTATGAGCTAGATGAAGTGTAGGATATGTTCGAGAGTTTTCATTAAAATATTGTTTTTGAATGGTGTCAAAACCAGTCCATAAAGTTACTAATACTGACATAAAGCTAATAAGCTTACCTAAAGGGGATTCTATACAATTATTAACTTTATCCAAGAGATTATAATGTTGAATTTTGATTTTACGTTTAGTTAGTTTTATAAACATTTTACCGAACCAGTTTACCTTACACAAAGTTGACTGATGAAGCTCAAAGTATTTTTTATTTTTAAAAGCTTCTATTTCCTCTATGCCATATAAAAAGTGTCGATCGTCTTCATTATTTAATTTCATAAGATTTTTCATTTTTGGAGAATCCACACAATTTTTCCCATATGTTCCTGTGGTTAAACTAGATAAGTTAAACCTTTTTGTATCGGGTATAATTGGTGCATTTTTTCCAGAAAGAACTTTATATCTATGTTCTAAAGCTTCAAAACCATAACTAATATTCTTCATTTTCCAATGTAACCAATTATGATTAGTATGCTTGCTAACAAAAGCATAAAACTTATCTAACATCTTTTCCTCTATAAAGTCATATCTTGTTTCAATATTTTCAAAATCTATCTTTTCTTCCTCTGCAATAATATGAAAAGAGAAGCTATGGGCAGTTGTACTTTCTAAATGTTGAACTGCTATCGAAGTTATTCGAGGGGAATAACCTTCATTATTATCGCTAAGGCTTTCACAAGAGTAGTGTATTATCAATAATTTATCTATTTCTTTATTTAGTTTTTTGATTTTTTCTTGGATCTTCATTAAAATCAAAAATATAAATTATTTATATTAAAT
>CAKZYI010000288.1 GCA_937884735.1 uncultured Pleurocapsa sp. | reverse complement strand
GGACAAATTACCCCAGGACCAGTTTTGACTACGGCTACTTTTGTAGGCTATTTACTAGCAGGTAATGGAGGAGCAATCGCAGGTACAGTGGGCATCTTTTTACCCGCCTTCTTACTGGTAGGTATTGTCAATCCGTGGGTAGCAAAACTAAGTCAGTCTTCTTTGGCTAGAGGCTTTTTAGATGGCGTAAATGCTGCTTCTTTGGGATTGATGGCAGGAGTCACTTTTACTCTAGGACACACCGCCTTAATCGATTGGTTAACTCTGATTCTAGCTATTTTAAGTGCGATCGCTGTATTTCGCTACAAAATCAATCCTGTCTGGTTGGTAATGATAGGAGGTGCGATCGGCTTTATCTCTAATACAATAGGATTGATTGGGTGAAGCAGAGTAACTTTGGGTCAAAAACTATTCTAAATCCAATCCTCATCATCCTTATCGCGATCAAAGTTGGAATCAATTTCCGATTCAAGAGAAGTTCGGCTACCGTTATTATCTCTTTTCGATTTAGTATTTTCTGATTCGCCCTTAACATCACGATACTTATATGAATAAGTAGAGCCAGAACGTTCTACACTTTCGGGCTTTTGTGGTACTTCATAACTACTAGAACTATATTTATCTTCAATTGTCTCAGAAGAAGCAGAATATTTATCTGACCTGCTATTTTTCATCGACCACTTGTTCATATCTTCTTCAAAATCATCAGAATTAGACTTTTGTCTACCAACACCAGCATATCTGTAGCGATTAAATGCTTGACTCAATAAACTAGTAAGAACTCCGCCTAAAATAAATACTGCCATCCATATTGCCAAAGGTAAGCTTGGAGTTTGATATAAACAAGATTCAGCCCCACCAGGACAGAGCAGTTTAAGTACCATCGGTTCTCTATTTTGCACAAATATAATACCTAGTATGGCGACGATTATCACCAGTAAAATTAGTTTTAAGCGACTCATGATTTATGATCCTACTAGAAAAAAATCTAAATTAAAGTTGGCAAATTAGAGCATGTCATTTAAGACAAATTCTGTTGCCATTTTACTTCCTTGTTTTAACTTGATTATGGACACGCAAGAAAAATTTTGCCTTAAAAAGTATTTTCTTAAAGAAATAATTAATTTTATGATGACCAATAACTGATAAATTATCTTTTGACCAAAGTAATTGTCCCTCACAAATAAAACTCAATGGTAAATATGCTGAAACCCAACGCCAAACCAGCTTTATTAGTTTTAGCCGATGGAACTACCTATCGTGGTTGGTCTTTTGGAGCGGAAGGTACTGCTGTGGGAGAAGTGGTATTTAATACAGGAATGACAGGATATCAGGAGGTTTTGACAGATCCTAGCTATTCTGGTCAAATCGTTACCTTTACCTATCCTGAATTGGGTAATACGGGGGTCAATCCTACTGACGAAGAATCAGATACCGTACAGGCAAAAGCAGTCATTGCCAGAAACATTACCTATCGTCCAAGTAACTGGCGTTCTACACAATCTTTACCCGAATATCTCAAGGAAAAAAATATTCCTGGTATCTATGGTCTTGATACTCGCTCCTTAACCAGAAAATTAAGAGATTACGGCGCAATCAACGGCGGAATTTCTACAGAAGTGCTTGACCCCGAAAGATTGCTCAGTATAGTCAAGCAAGCACCAGATATGACTGGATTGAATTTGGTAAAAGAAGTTACTACAGACAAGACTTATCAATGGTCAGAAGAAACTGAAACAGAATGGGAATTTGTTCAACAAGATGGCAATAATAGTAATTCTTTAACAGTGGTGGCGATCGATTTTGGTGTCAAACGTAATATTTTACGTCGTTTAGCTAGTTATGGTTGCAAAGTAATTGTTGTTCCTGCAAATACTCCCAGTGCAGAAATATTAGCTCACAATCCCGATGGAATTTTTCTTTCTAATGGTCCTGGAGATCCTGCGGCTGTTCGAGAGGGAATTGCCACAACCAAGGCTTTGTTAGAAGCAGAGAAGCCAACCTTTGGTATTTGTATGGGTCATCAGATTTTGGGTTTATCTCTTGGTGCAGAAACCTTTAAGTTAAAATTTGGACATCGGGGTCTCAATCAACCCGCAGGACTTGAACAAACTCAAATAGAAATTACTAGCCAAAATCATGGATTTGCGATCGCAGAAAATTCTTTGGGAGCAGACGTAGAAATTACTCACCTTAATTTAAATGATCGCACTGTGGCAGGTTTGCGTCATAAAACTTTGCCCTTCTTCTCTGTACAATATCACCCCGAAGCTAGCCCTGGCCCTCATGATGCTGATTATCTGTTTGCTAAGTTTGTCCAATTGATGCAGGAAAACAAGTAACTGAGTTGAGAAATAATGAGTAAGAAAAAGTCAAAGAATAAAGCCAAAGATAGCAGTAAAAAAGCCCAAAAAGAATCAGGAAAGCTAAATAATAAGGTATATAAAGAAGAACTAGCTAAAATACAAGTAGAACTAGTC
>CAKZYI010000287.1 GCA_937884735.1 uncultured Pleurocapsa sp. | reverse complement strand
AATACGATCAAAAATGCCACTTACTAGTAGACCAAGAGTAATGCTGGGCAATGCTAAATAATGAAGGGTGTTCAATAGCATTTCTATATCTCCAGCCATAATACTATCAATCAAATATAAGCCTGTTACCTGTGGTGGAGTAGGTGCGCTGATAGGAAACCTTGTACCCAGAGGAAACCAGCCTAAATTTACGGCAAAAATCAACTGCAATACCATTCCTACCCAAAATAAAGGTAGAGAATAGGTGATGATGCCAAATAAACGTCCGAAAGCATCGAGAAATTTATTTTCCGTAGAGGCGGAATCCATTCCCTCTATTACTCCTACTGATACAGCCACTACCATGCTGCAAAAAGATAATTCGACAGTAGCAGGAAAATATTCTTTGATTACAGACCAAACTGACAAGCCTCGACTAGTCAGGGAGCTACCCAAATCAAAACTGCATAAATTTTTTAAATAATCAAAATACTGCTGCCATAGTGGGTCCGTTAAGCCTAATTGCGATCGCAAGGCTGCTTTGGCTGCTTCTGGTGCGCGAGTGCCCAAGATTGCATCGGCAGGATCGCCAGGAGTCGCTCTAAGTAACAAAAACACGACAGTAGCGATCGTCAACAACATTAAGGGAGCTAGAAGCAAACGAACAAAAATGTAAGATTGCAGAGCTTTAGAGCGAGACATACTTAACCATAATAAATAGTTTTATTAGTTATAGCAGTCACGTTGGAAATATTGTGAATCGGCGATAGTTTAATTGGCTATTTAATTGGCTATTTTTTAGCTATCTCCTCAAGAAGAACTCTAGGCTACTGGCTTTGTGGCTTGACTAATCGCAATCTGTTGCTCTTGAGTCTGCCATGTTCTAAGTTCTACTTTGACAAAGCGATGTTATCTGTCTCGTCCGATTCTTAACTCTTTTTTGCTGCGTTTTAATTCTTTCCAAAGAGACTTTATTTGCTTATATGCTGTTTCTGGTGGAAGCTTTCCTCCAGTTTCTAGGTTGCAGATATAGTTTATCTTCTGAGCAAACTCTTGCAGGTTGGAATTGAAAACCAAATTTTCTGGCTTGATTTTGCCACGATAGGAATGTCGTGGATAAATAAAATCTTGGGTTTCTTTGTTAGTTGTCATAGGACTTTGGTATTTTTATAGGCTGTTTTGTAGCAAAATTGAATTATACAAGTCGTTCTATTTGACTATTCTTAACATTTGAGTGTCATTTGTTTTGGATAAACAAAAACTTTACTTGATGACGCTACTATGAACAGGGTTTTATTTTAAATGTTAGCAGGAGAATCAAATTTAGTTAACCTAACCTTAACCTAAATTGCTAAAACTGACTGTTTATATCTTATTAGATCCTTAAATTTCAGATAAATATCAAAGATGTCACAGGAAAAACTTTACGAAGGCAAGGCAAAAATTCTTTATGCAACTAAAGATCCAGATATTTTGTTGACCGTTTATAAAGATGACGCTACAGCATTCAACGCTCAAAAGAAGGGACAAATTGCAGGAAAAGGGGTAATCAACTGTCAGATTACCGCTGCTCTATATAAATGGTTGGAGTCAGAAGGGATTGCCACACATTACATAGACTCCCCTGAGCCAAACCAGATGAGAGTAAAAGCAGTGACGATTGTTCCTGTAGAAGTGGTAGTCAGAAATATTGCAGCAGGAAGTCTTTGTCGTCAAACAGGCTTGTCAGAAGGAAAAATATTAGATAACCCTCTGGTGGAATACTACTACAAAAATGATGAATTGGGCGATCCTCTTTTGACTCGCGATCGCATATTTATCCTTGATTTAGTCTCTGCTCAAAGACTAACTGAAATTGAAAATATTGCTCGCAAAATTAATCAGCATCTACTAAGCTTTTTTGATAAATGTAATATTATTTTGGTAGATTTTAAAATAGAATTTGGCATTGATAGCCAACAAAATTTGCTTTTAGCAGATGAGATTAGCCCTGATACTTGCCGTCTCTGGGATAAAAATGAAACAGATGCTCAAGCAAGGGTAATGGATAAAGATCGCTTTCGTAAAGATTTGGGTCAGGTGGAATCAGCTTATCAGCAAGTTCAAGCAAGAGTATTGGCTCAACTCGAAAAATAATTAGTCAATAAAATAGGGAACTTAAGACATCAGGACTAGTCATGTTTTTCTGGTGAAATAATGTTATTGAAATTTATTGATAATCATGGAATAAAAATTTGACGATCTTCATTACTGTTGATTAACTATCAGTAATTGATAATCAAAACTTTTTTTCATAAACGATCTTAAATTGCTATAGTTGACAACCAATCATGACAATTTAGATTTTAAACCAAAATAAATACAAATTAGTCATGTGAAAACCCTAGTGGTTGCAGATTACTTTGCCGTTCAAGAGACTTATCTCCAAGAACGATTAAGCCTGCTGTAACCGTCAGTCAACTCGTTGAATGTCTTATCTGGTGTGTGGAAGTGTTAATTGAATCAAAAAAAGTGCGTCTATCTCCTCGTCTAATCATAATATTGGTAACTGCTCTAACTCTAGGATTGCCTTTGCCTAGCAGAGCAGAAAATAAAAACTTTAACAACATTAAATCAAATAAAATTATCGTAGCTAACGGAGCAGCTTTACTCAAAGACATTGAGCAAACTCATGTCGCGCAAAATTTTGAAGATCCACCAGCCCAAGAGCCTTTTCCTTCTGATTCTGATACAGACATAGACCCAAATCTAAAACTACCTGAGTTTCAGCCATCTCAACCAGAATCTACTCCTCAAAACCCAGGAGATGTTCCCAGCCCCGAACAAAACGAAAATTCGGAAGAATCTCAAGATCCACGAGTTTTAGTGGCAGAAGTTGTTGTAGAAGGAGCAAGTGAAGAACTAAAAGATATTGTCTACGCGACTATCAGTACCGAACCTGGTAGAACTACAACTAGAACACAGCTTCAAGAAGACGTAAATGCCGTATACGCCACTGGTTTTTTCCAAAATGTAGAAGTAACACCAAGTGACACCCCTTTGGGTGTAAGAATTACTTTTGTTGTTGAATCTAACCCAATTTTGAACAAGGTGGCAGTTGTAACTGTACCCGAAAGAGAAGAAAGTCAGGTTTTACCTCCAGAAAAAATTACAGAATTTTTTGGAGAAAGCTATGGACAAATTCTCAACTTAAGAGAATTGCAAGCAGGAATAATTAAAGTAAACGAATGGTACAGTGAGAACGGCTATGAACTGGCTCAGGTAGTAGGTTCGCCTCAAGTAAGTCCAGAAGGAGAAGTAACATTAATTTTGGCGGAAGGGATTATTGAAGACATCAAAGTTAGATATTTTGATGAAGATGATGAACCAATAGATGGCTAAACCTAAGAATACATTGTTACGCGAGAAGTCGAACTGCAACCAGGAGATATTTTTAAGCGAGACACTGCCAGACGAGATTTACAAAGAGTTTTTGGCTTAGGCATTTTTGAAGATGCTCGTTTTTCTTTAAGTCCTGGGGAAGACCCTAGTAAGGTAGTCGTTAATATTGATGTGGTCGAAGGCAGTAGCGGTTCT
>CAKZYI010000286.1 GCA_937884735.1 uncultured Pleurocapsa sp. | reverse complement strand
ACAGAGGTCAACCTATATAAGAGCGTTTAATTTAACAGGATTGAGGACAGGCGTAGTTATCGCAGCCACATCTGTACTGTTGTAATCGTTCGCCGTACCGCCTGGATCGACTCCATTGCGATCGCCTTGAGGATCGCCACTAGGATTATTTTCTATGGTAGAACCAGTCGGGTTAGTATTATCTGCTCCTGTCCCTGGCAAACTACTATATTTGATATTTGCTTGGTTTTCGAGGGAGAAGTTGGGAGCTACCCCAGGAAGCACTCGTGCCGTGTAGTTAAGGGTAATGCTACCGTTTTTGGGTAACGAGCTGGCAGTGAAAGAAATCTGATTGTTGGGAATATCAGAACTATTAGTAACACTGATAGTGCCTCCTGAGCCATCATCCGAACTAACCGAATCAATGGTTTGCAATTCTAGGAATGAGGGTAAAGTATCGGCAATCTCTATTTCGTAAGCATTGGAGACACTGTTACCCGTATCTGGATTGCTAAAGGTGACGGAGTAGTTAACAATATCCTCTGCATCAATGCCGCTAATACTGTTCTTAAAAGTACTGCTAGTTGATGCTTTGACCTTTTTATCTATTTGAACTTGAGGTTCGACAATCTCTACCTTGGCTTTATTGGAGGTGTCAAAGCTAGTACCATCAACAATAATTTCAAAGTCATTGGGGATAAATTCTCCTGCCGTGTTGGTTTTACCAGCACTTTTGTTGTTGTTATCAACTAGGGCATTAAACTCAACAACGATATACTCATTATCATCATTACCAGCATCGCGATCGCTATTAACAATATCTCCTAACTTGAAGTAAACATCTGTACCTGTGTTGTATGTATCATTGTCGCTATTGGCACTAGAACTAACTGCATCATCAGTTAACGGATCGTCTCCTATAGAAAGACTATTGATAGCATCATTAGGCGAATTGCCAACATTAACAGGCACTGCCGTAAGAGTACTAGAGGAGATCGCACCATTATTGGCTACAAAAGCAACAGTAGATGTACCATCATTTAAGAAGGTTTGACCGTTGGGTAAGTTGGCTTTCAAAACTAAGTCCGTTGCGTCACCTTCAGGAATTCTGGCGATCAAACGATAGCGAACAATTTCACCGATAGTTGCTTCGCGAGCATTAGCGTTGCCATTACCATTGCCTGTTTCTAGAGTATGAGTTTCAGAAGTAGTAACGATTTCTTTAGTAGCTTCTGGTCTACCCACTTCTGCCGTAGCAGTATCTTCAATACCTGGGAAGCTTGGTGCACCTTCGGCATTGGCGTAGCTAATTACTTTAGCCTGGTTTTCTAAGATTGCAGGATCGACGTAGGGACTGGAATTAGTAACGGCTAAGTCATAGGAAATAATAGCTAAGTTTGTTCCCGAAGTTTCGCTAAAGCCATCTAATGCCGCAGCATCGCTTTCGGCACTCAAACCACTACCATTGGGAGAAGTATTACCAGGATCTTCTAGCTCAATACCGTTACCGAAAAGATCGTTTCCAGTACTCAAAGGATCGCCTAAACCAGTATAGGCAAGATTTACGCCATTACCATCTTTAACATGGAGGTTTAAACCACCAGCAGGAATTTCAAAACCATCGGGGAGAATATCTTGAATTTTGACATCAAATGCGCCCTTGCGACTGCCCCCAGTGTTTTCTACGGCGATCGCAAAAGTAACAATATCTCCTGCTTCTAAAGTTCCTGTCAGATTACTATCAATGGGTGCGCTATCTAAATCGCTAGAAGAAACTGTGTTAGCGAAAGTAGGCTCAGATCCAGAGGTGAAGGTAACATCCCCAGGGCCAGCAGTAGCAGGATCTAAGGCAATATCTGGGCGACTGCTGCTATAGGCTACTACGCCTTTGGTGACTTCTAAAAATGGCTCTCGCAGATTAATTTGAACTATGGCATCGCGAGTTGATACCTCATTAAAGGTATTCTGCTGAGACTGATGTACTTGGTTAGTCAATAACAAGTTGTCGGCAAAAGGATCGTTTTCTGCGGTAACTGTTACCAGCAAATCGATTACAGAAGAGTTATTGTCGGAGTCATCAAAATTACCATAGAAATAATTGAGACTATTAGCCCCAGTATTAACGCTCAAATTGGGAACGGGTGCGTCTGAGATGCTATGGAAAGTATCTAAAGGACCATAGTGGGTTTCTCCTGGGGCGGGAACTGTCGCACCAGTAGCGTCAAAGGTAGTGCTAAAGGTGGGATTAGCAAACTCTGTACCGACATCAAAAACTGGTAGGGGAAAAAAATCAGTAAGCTGAAACTGTTCTACATCGCTAATGGGAAGCTCGTGAGTTAAGCGATAGGTAATAGTATCTCCTGGGGCAACCTCTGGTATGCCGTCATAACCAGTCAAACCATTGCTGAGATTATTATCCTCAGCGGCGCCAGGGGCAACTATTCCGTTAACAGCATAGATACTTTTGTAGAGCTTTCCTTCTTCAATATCGAGGGAAACAGCAGTATCATCATCTTCTCGTTGTCCTGTAGCAACTAAAGGATCGGGAGTCCCAGGATCGTTAGTATTATTGGGGTCGAGGACATTAAGTACCGCGCCGTCAATAGTAGCACTATTATTAAGGCGATCGCCCGAATCTACCGAAGCATCTCCCGATAGATAAGCATCGCTATATTCTTCTTGGATTCTGGTGCGGAAAGTAATTGTTCCTCTTGTTCCACCATTGGGCAAAGGAGGATTGTTTTCTAAGTCGGCAATGTCTTGAAAACCGCCTTGGGGAACTCCACCACCGATTAATTGACCGTCCAAACCACCAGCTATTAGTTCGTCGGAAACTTTAAATGTTAGAACAGTATTACCGCTACCGTCTTGAGTATTATTGATATCTCTTTCATCAATAATTAGAGTTTCACCATTATTAGAATCGCTAATACCGCTGGCGTTGTAATTGTTGTAGGTAAAATCAAGAGTGGAGGTAGTAGTAGTCCCGTGTTCTGAGACTGTAGTTATTTTCGGCGTAAAAGAAGTATCAAATCTTTGACCATCGGAGAAAGTATCCGTAATAACAATATCCTCAAAGCCAAAGTAATCGGATATTTGAAAATTGAGGGTGTACTCCAAAAAGTCTCCAGGAGTATTGCTGCTATCGCTAACGTTAGTAACGCTTTTTTGAATAGCAATAGACTGGTCTTCTAACTGGTGATCGGGGTCTTCAGGCAGGGGATTGGTGCTACCTTCTTGAATAGGATGTACCTCGATTTCTCCTGACGAATCGCGAGGAGTATCATTAGGGTTCCAAACGTTATTACTATCCCCCGTATTGCCATCTCCCAACTGTGCTTGAGGCTCGGAAATAAAATCATCTCCTGTAGTCGGATTGAGAATTTCACCATTACTAGCATCAAGACGAGGAACAAAATAGCTGAGAGTCAGAACAACATCATTTCCTCCTGTTCCTGTTACAGTATCGATTCTGCGGGTTAGAGTCCCCCCAGGAGTGGGAGTATTATCCCCATCGACATCATTTTCTGTGCCAACAGAATCAATATCAAAAGATTCCAAACCGCCATCATCAGG
>CAKZYI010000285.1 GCA_937884735.1 uncultured Pleurocapsa sp. | reverse complement strand
CGTCACGCCGTAAAGAACATCGTCGATAAATTCCATGCTGGCAAGATCGGGAAAACCAATATCGCCAATGACGTTAACTTTGCCACTATCTAGATCGCAGTTGGCTAGTTGTTTTCTTTTGTTAGTACCGATTAGAGTTATGTATGCCTTACCCGAAGAATCGAAAGCAACTTCTCCACAACCCCGTTTATCTTTGCTTACCGTTACCGCAGGTTTGCCTTTACCAGTTTTAAGATCGATCGCAATCAACTGTTTGGCTGCGCTGGCGTAAAGGATTTCGCGCTGGTTGTTGTACGCTAAACCCACGACTTTAAACCCAATATCGCCTACTTTGGTTGTTTTGCCCGTAGTGCGGTCTATTTTGACTAGATTTACTGTTTTGCTGTGCTGCTGTAATCCATATAGTTGCGAACCAACAAAAGCCAAGTCATAAACTTCAGCTGAGATCGCGCCAACCAAATCCCCTCTACCTGTTTGTAGATCGAGAGTATAGAGTTTACTCTCTTGATTGGCAACACAGTCTTGAATTTATACCTAACTATGCTCGATATCTGCTTTATTACACGCGGTTCTCCTTTTCATTTGCTTTAATTTACTTAGTTTGAAGAAAGAAAAAATGTTTCCAGGCATACAAAACATAGCTATCTATAGATAAGCTAAATAAATATTAGATTGGCAAAACAAATTTATTTATTAACCGAATTTAACGTGATTTGATGCTGTTTGAAATATCTACAAAAATATCTAAATAGTTATTAGAATTGCTTTCTGTAGTCCGATGAAAATAGAGCTGGTTCTGAGTTCGTCTGCGATTGTTCGTGATTTTATCAATAAAACAATGAACTTAAGTTACCTCTTTTACTCTTTATACAAGCTTGTTTTTAAATTTACAAGCATTAAGATCAAAGTAAGCTTTTCGTTATATTTATTTATTCTTTTATAAAGTCAAAAATATAGCAAGAATCTACTTACTTTTATTAAAAAACTAACTTTATGACTTTAAAAAGTTGGTAGTGAACAAAATATATTTTAAATGTCTTAATGTGATGAATGTCATAATTCAAACTCGGAATGCAATAACAAGCAGCAAAACGTCCTATCAATCTTGCGATCGCTATACTACACTAAAATAAAAGCGATAGATTTGATAACTGAGAGTTGCCATAAATCCATCCAAGGTTATCAACCCCATACTTTCTAGTTTGTATGCCACTAAAACATCTAACTCAATCGGTTCGCTGCTGTGGACTAACTGAGACATTGCAGACATCAACTGGGGTTCTTTTTGCAACAGAATCAAATAACTTTGCAGATGCTGGCGATAAATTCCTGTGGGTTTGGGAGCGTTGGACAATAGGTGTTGGAGATCGATTATTTCGTGTGCCAAATAATATAAGGCAATGTTAGTTAGATAAGGGTGTCCTCCTATTAAAGACATTAATTGTTCTACTTCATCACCTTGCCAATTTAATTCATATCTTTGTGCCAAATTTTTCACCTGCTCACAATTAAAAGGAGTTAGTTTTAAAGATAAGCCCACATTAAACGGAGACTGATTTATATTAAGCGGTACATAAATATCAGTAGAATATACCAGCACTAAACGTAACTTCTGCCATACTGCACTACGACGAGACTGTTCGTGAAACGATCGCAACAAGGGTAAAAAATCTACTGCTGTTTGAGGATGTTCAAAAATGCGGTTGACTTCATTAATAGTCAAAACCAAAGGGCGATCGATATGTTTGAGAATGTAGCTTTCCATAAAGATCTTACAGCTCATCTTGCTGCCCATATCTTCATCCCAGTAATAATCTAGGTTAGGGGGAAGATTTACTTGCTGACAGATAGCAGCACAAAACCAATGCAGCATGCGATCTATCGAGTTAAAAACCGCCTCTTCCGTATCTCTAAAATCGAGATAGGCAACTAGGTAGCCCAAACTATCCGCCTGGGCAATTACCTGATTGAGTAAAGAGCTTTTGCCCATCTTCTGCGGTGCTTTAATCCTTAGCAGACAACCCTGACGAGCAATTTCGTTACGGGCTAACTTTTCTATGGGAGGGCGTTTAACATACAGACGGGAATTAGCTGGTATAGGCGCGCTCGGAAAACCTAATAACTCTTTTTCGCTAACTGCGACAGAATCGTCCAACGGCTGTTCTGGGATATAGTCCATCTGGGGATTAATCGGTAAGATAAAATCTTTTTGCTGTAACTGTTCCAAAATTAAAGGTAGATTTTTCTTAGTTACTCGCTTTTGCAAAATCTGCGAAAGTTCCTTCCACATATTTGAACCAATATCGCGCAGATAGCCAATTACATACCCCGTATTCTCCTCAATATCTTTATAAGACTGACCTTCCCAAGATAAAATCAATACTCGCTGTTCGATCTGAGTAAGTTGCTTCTGAAGCAATTGCTCGACAATTTTTAAGACCTTCTCTGAATCCATTGCACAATAAATAAGCTAAAAAATGGATTAATGCTCTTCATTTTCCCACGGTTTGCCTAACCATAAGTAAGATTGACTTGCAACCCTGACTTTCTGACACACTTGGGGACAAATGACAAATAATAAATGTTTACCGCCAGTTACCAATCAAAACAAAGGGCGACCAATAGTAGGGATGGTTATATTTAGAATTGTTGAGTAAAGCTAATTGTGCCTTTCGTAATGCTTGAGCTTTGGTTGATTTTTCTTGAATTAGATTGCGGTAAAATTCTGACATTAACAAGGCTGTAGAATCATCTCTAACCGCCCAGAGAGTTGCTAAGGTACTTCTCGCGCCCGATCGCACTGCAACACCAGCCATCCCCAAAGCTGCACGATTATCGCCCTCTGCCGTTTCACAAGCACTGAGTACCAGCAATTCAATGGGATTGTTGGCTTTACTTTGGAGTACGCTACCTAAATCTTTGACGTTGATTTTATCCGCCCAAGTTAATAAAAATGTATCTTCGGCATTGGAACTAAATTGTCCGTGAGTGTCTAAGTGTATGGTAGAAAAAGATTCAGACTCAATTTGGGTTAGTAAAACGCAGAGGGAAAAGAGATCGTTTATTAGAATCTGAGATGGTACGAGATTGTTTATATGAGCTAATTCTGCTTCGACTTTGTGTAAAGGTTGAAATCCTTGACGCGCTGCGGGCAATCCTCCTGTAAGGGTTTTATATTCATCAGTATCATCGGCTGATGCTAATAACTGCAAGCCTGGAGTTAAAGCAACCTCATATTGTTCGATTAAATATTGCTTGCCGTCGTACAATACTGACATCGGAATACTTCGTAGCGCATCATCTAAAACGAACACCAAAGTTTTAATATTCTGCTGTTGCAAACTAACTTGAGCTGGACGAATTAACCAGTCGTATAGCTGTTGAGCAGGGGGTAATATTTCATTCGGCAAAAAGACAGGGTTAAGAGTCTGATTGATGTCGCGGAACACTTGTCCTTTTTGGGTTGATGTTAAAACATTTCCATAATGTTGTAGAGGCTGGTTTGGTAAAGAAAGAATTACCTCTAGGCGATTTTCGAGCAATATTGGTTAGATA
>CAKZYI010000284.1 GCA_937884735.1 uncultured Pleurocapsa sp. | reverse complement strand
CCAAATAGGATGTAAAGTCCCCATTACACTAGCCTGAACAGAATAAAACTCTCCATCAGTAAGATTAAATCGGCTGAAAAAATGATTGGTTTTAGGTTTGTATACTTCCTGTAAACCAGCGACAACCCTATAGGCTCGATTACCCACTATCGCACTATTAGGTGGTATCTGAGCAAATGTCTGGTGACTTGTAGTTATCAAAACAGCAGCAAAAGTAATTAGAAAAATAGCTATATTTTTAATTTTTAGTTTATTAATCATCTTGTTGACTATGATGAAAAAACGGTAAAACCTATTCTTTGTAAGGCATTTACACTACAAAAAATAGCGATCGCATTTGCTATTGCAGCCTGATGTTCACTCTATCACTAATCACTTTGATGCAATATTTAAATTACATTGAATATTATTGAATCGATATTCAATGTAAAATTTCCTTGCTACTAAAACACAAAAGAGTTTTTATTCACCAGGATTGAAATAACGCCTTACAGGCTGCTACAAATTGTCAATTTGATCGCTTTATTCTATTTTTTCCTAAATCCAAACTGCTGTTTTAATACCAATTTGAAAAAAGAATACGACAGATAGATTTATTTCTTCCTCTGCTTCCTCTGCTCCCCTGCTCATTCATCTGTAGCAAACTTAAATCTAAACGGTATAAGGTTACTTTTCACTACCCACAGCAGTTTTCACTGTTGTAGCAGAATCTAAATCAACGTTCGCTCTAGTTGCTTTAAACATCCCAAAACGACATAAACCAGCACCAAAAGCCAAGCGCATTAAAAGCAAAGTGGGAACTTCGCGCAAAGATTTAATAAAGCCAGAAAAACCGAATAAAATTAATCCTTTTGGCTTAATAATTCCTTGCCAAATAGAATCAATCCAAGAAGGAAGAGTTTCTTGCGTCCAGTCATCGGTAATCACTTCTCCTTCAACCAAACCAGTCTCGGCTAGCAATTCTGAAAAGCCTTCAATACTAGAAAATGCAGGGTGCGACCACTGATTTAAAAGCTGCTTCATAACAGGTTTTTCCCAGAAATTCAAAGGAATAATGCGATCGTCGCGCTGATTCCAGTCTGCTACTACCAAGAGTCCGCCAGGCTTTAATACTCGCAATAATTCTTGGGCAAACACCGCTTTATCTGGCATGTGAGGTCCCGCTTCTACCGACCAAACTACATCAAAACTAGCATCAGGAAAAGAAAGAGCCATGGCATCGTCTACTTTGAATTTGGCGTTGATGCCTTCAGGTGTTAATTCTTGGGCGCGTTTAACCTGTTCGGGGCTGATAGTGACAGCGGTAACATCAAAGTCATAGTCTTTTGCCAAAATACGACTGCTGCCACCAATACCACAGCCAACATCTAATAAAGTAGTTTTAGCTGGTAGTTTATCCAAACCACCCCAGCGCACCATTTCATGCACAAAGTCATATTTAGCAGTAATAAACTCTTTAGATTTTGGTGGTGAGCCATAGTGACCTAGGTGAATATGTTCGCCCCAGTAAAATTCTAAAATACCGTCCTCTGTCCATTCATCATAGGAATTGGCTACAGAATCTCCAGATTCATAAGTGCGGGGAGTCAGTAGATAAATTGCTATTCCCACTATGACTAAAATTACAAATATCCCTAGGACGTACAATAAATTCATGGAAATGCTTGCTTAATATTTTTTTACAATTTATTTCAATATAGCAATTAATGGAATTCCCTAGGAATTGGTAATCATCAAACTATCTTTAGTATTACAACGGGTATAAGCATTCCAAGTAGTCAAATCTTGTGAGGGGAAACCCAAAATAGCCGATCGCCCTTGTTCGCTCAAGCCAACCACCATGCTAAAATCTGCACCAGCAATGTTTTGAATATTGTCTAAATTAGCTCCAGTCAGATCCGCTGCGCGAAAGTCTACTCCTTTGAGTTCGGCATTGCCTAAGCGGGCATTACGTAAACTTGCACCAGTCATAATTGCTTTTTGTAGATTTGCGCCACTAAGGGAAACATCATCTAGAATTGCGCCAGTGCAGTCTGCGCCACTAAGATATGCACCGATCATTTTTGCTCCAGTTAGATCGACTCCTCGTAAGTTAGCCGTGTTGAGATAAGCACCATTTAGACTTGCACCTGGGCCAACTGCACCAGAGCTAATATAGTTAAATTCTTCAGGAAACTTAGTATTTTTATCGTAAATAGTTACTTTAAAATCGGCATCCTGTAAATTCGCATCGGTCAAATCGGCTTGACGGAGATCTGCACGACTTAAATATGCTCCTGTAAGATTTGCTCCTGTGAGATTTGCTCCTGTGAGATTTGCTCCTCTCAAGTCAGCATTGGATAAATTTGCTCCTGTGAGATTTGCACCAACCAAATCGGCATTAGTTAAGACACAATTAGAGAAGTTAACTTCTTTTAGGTTAGCCTGTTCCAAAGCGATCGCATATAAATCTTGGTTACTATAGTCAGCATTAGCTAAACTTTCCCCTGCGTTCAATTTTTCGATGATAGTAGCAGCAAGAGGAGATTTGTTACTAGAAGCTGTAGTGGGCATAATTTAAACAATAAATAATTAAAAATGAATTCAGGAATAATTATTTTCAACAAACAATAAAAAAGGGTTAAATCTAATTAACCCTCGTAGTCCTTAAAACTTATTTTCTAATACTGGGCGTATTTATTTAAGCTTGCTTCTAATTTCTTCAACTCGCTTGCGATTTACCCCTGCATCAGACTGACCTAATCTCGAAGCAGAGCGTACATGAACGACATTTGCTGCTGCATCTTTATAAAACTCCACATCATCCACAAAACCCATCAGCTTACTTTTGAATTCTGCATAGAGATAATTTTCAGTTTCTTCAATAATCGTAGTCCTTTCCATTCCCTCAACTACACTTTTTATTTCGGCAATAGATACAGCAGGTAATGGTGCGATTTTCTCTTTCCCACCACTACTTTGACTGCTAACACAATTGGGAGTCCCTGGGCAAGCAGCGAGCTTTCCATCTTTAACACCCAGATTATTGGGTTTTTCTCCAGTAAAATTAAACATCTTTATTTATATTTCTTTAAAAAAACTCGGTTACACCTATAGTTTGGATTATCCCATATTCCCCATGGGTCATAGAAATATCTTGGCAAATCAGTCAATTATAGAAGTGTAGTCACTTAGTTGAGCAAATATTATGGACTGGTTTGAAAAGCTTACAGGTTTCCCTGAAGAATCACCCCAACAAGTTCGCCAAAATATTGTTGTGGAGGGTGAAAAAATGCGCTCGCTAGTTAACGGAAAAACTTTGATTTGTGGTCGATTAGAAACACCATCATTAGGAGAATTAAGGCAGCGAATTAAAGACATTAAAGTCAATAAAGGTAAACTGTCTCTACGAGAAGTAATAGGCAACGTACAAAGTCTACATACAGATCCAGCTAATGCAGGGGCATTATTTCAAGTAGCCTCTCAATTCAATTTACTAGAAATGGTTTCTCCCCGTCGAACTCCAGAAGAAGGAGTGGGAATTTACGATCGCGATCGCACTCAAGGACCAGCCTGTGCAATTGCTGCTGGTGCTGGAACAATCTATCGCAACTATTTTGTACCTGTTAACGGGCAAATTGGGCAGTCTACAGCCAATCAAATCGACTGTCTGGCAGATTTAGGCAAGGCATGGGGCAATTCTCATAACAATCTTTGGCAGATGAAAAATGGTTATGCCCTAGCATCTCAAAAAGCATTAACAGAAATTTCTCAACGGCTTCAAAGATCGAGTGAAGAAGAGCGCGATCGATTTCGTCAGCTATTAAGAATCGGCATTCAGTGGCATACCCAAGTAACCCTGCAAGATTGTCAACATCAAGTATCTCAAATTTACTGCTCTGCTTTACCTGTGGCATATTCTCCCGTACCAGCAAAGTATTGGTTGCAGTTTGCCAGACTGGTTTTAGAAGCATCTTATGAAGCAACTATTTGCACTGCCATTTTAAATGCTCAAGCCAGTGGCAACAATCAATTATTTTTGACTCTTCTGGGAGGTGGCGCATTTGGTAACGAGACTGACTGGATCATAGATAGTATCTCCAGAGCTTTGCAGCTCTATAAAGACATAGATTTAGATGTAGCAATGGTTAGCTATGATTCATCAAAACCAGCTGTTCAAAACCTGGTTGAAAGTTTTTCGTGACAATAAAATCTATTTGGAGAAACCAGAAATAAAACTATTGCGATCGCGATTCAATATGAATTACAAACTCGATGTTAAATTATCCAAAGAATTAGAACCATATCGCAGTGCTATTGAAGCTACTATCAAGCCCTATATCAAAATAGAATTAACTGACAATAACAGTCCTACTTGGTGGCAAAGTAAGTTTGGCGGTTTGCCCTATATGCCTAAAGGCTTTGATTATCCCAAAAGCAACGACGACGAGTATCTTTATTTATTAGCCCAGATTAATTTTGCCGAAGTGCCAAATTTAGAAGGATTACCACCCAAGGGAATTTTACAATTTTATTTAGCAGCAGATGACGATCTTTACGGTTGTGATTTCGACAATCCATTGGTGCAGGATAAATTTAGGGTTATTTATTTTCCCGAAGTCGATTTAGATCCAAAAAACTTATTGATTGACTTTAATTTTTTGCCCAAACTCGAATTAGAAGATTGGCAGATGCCATTTCAAGGCTGTTGCCAAATCAAATTCGATTTACAATATTCTCCCATCGGCGCAAACGATTACAAATTCAATTTTTTCGATCTTGGTGACGAAGATGATGAAATGAATTTATGGAGTGAATATTGGGATGAATTTGATTCCGATGGACACAAATTATTGGGATATCCTTGTTTTACTCAAGAAGATCCGCGTTATGATTCACCTGGTGACGAACCGTATATTTTGCTATTCCAAACAGATAGCGATCGCAATAATAATGGATTTGAGATTTGTTGGGGTGATGCTGGTATTGCCAACTTCTTTATCAAGCGATCGCATTTAGAACAATTAGATTTTACTCAAGTTTTATATAACTGGGATTGTAGTTAGTCGATATTTGGTAGCGGAGGGCATTATAAAAGCGATCGCTACATTTTGTATATTTCTATTTAAAGACAAGAGAAGGTAGTCTGTAGGCTGGGCAAAAAATATATGGAGAAGATTATTGTTTCAAAAATTAATCGTTGCCCACCAAATCAACCAGACAATTTTAATATCTGTAGAGTGGGCATTATAAAAGCGATCGCCACTATTAGATATATCTTGTAATACCCACCCTACCTTATCTTTCGATATTAAAGTTTAGAATTCAAAGCCAATATATTATCTTTAGAAGTCACTACCTTCAACGCCTCTTGATACTGCTCGTCTGCTTCGCTAGCAATTTGAGCGTAGGTAATGGGCTGTTGAGAAATAACATCATCAGGCATAATACCCAACTTATTAATATCTGTGTGGTTGGGAGTTTCATATTTAGCTACAGTAATTGCTAAACCAGAGCCATCGGGTAGTTCAAACAAGGACTGAATTAATCCTTTGCCAAAAGTTTTCTCTCCTACCAATAAAGCTCTCTCGTTGTCTTGTAATGCTCCTGCTAAAATCTCACTAGCACTAGCTGTACCCTGATTTACTAGCACTACTAAAGGATCTGTGGTTAGTACTTCACTCGTAGAATCAAAGCTACCTAAAGCACCTTGACGATTTACTGTGTAGACAATCGTGCCATCATCTAACCACATCCGAGCAATCTCTATACCAGCCTGTAATAGTCCCCCAGGATTGTTACGTAAATCGAGAATATAAGCCTCTGCGCCCTGCTGCTCTAGATTGGATACTCCATGAGCAATTTCTTTAGCTGCGTTGGCACTAAACTGATTGAGACGAACGTAGCCAACTTTTTGCTCGGTACTGGTATCAAGGGCAGTATATACAGGATTGAGGGAAATGCGATCGCGGATTATGTTTAGAGTACGAGGTTTGGGGTTTTTTTCCTGGCTTGACTGTACTCTCAAAGATACTTTAGTGCCAATTTTTCCTCTCATTTTAGCTGCTGCTTCATCTAGAGTAATACTTTTGGTGCTTACTCCATCAATCTCTAGAATACTGTCTCTAGGTTCAATTCCTGCTGCTTCTGCGGGAGAGCCTGCCAAAGGCGAAATAACTTCTATTAACTTAGTTTGGGGATTGATATTGATTTGTAACCCAACTCCAGAAAGCTCTCCAGAAGTGTTTACCTGTAAACTGCGATATTGTTCTGGTCTGAGTAACCTAGTAAAAGGATCGCCAAGAGTACCCAACATATCTTCGATCGCAGTATAAGTCTCTTCGCGATCGCGTAATGGCTTTTTCACATATTTTTCTCTTAACTTCCACCAGTATAGATGATTAAAAGTATCGTACAGGTAAGATTGATTAACAATACGCCAAGATTGTAATAATAATTTCTGCTCTTCCGTAAAGGCTTGAGCCTCTGGCACATAATAGCTAAAAGAACACGCGAAGCAGAATAAAAACAGCAGAGCCGAAGAAAAAACTTTTTTGACCATGAGAAAAAATATCTTAGTAAATCAGAACCTTAATAATTATCTTAATTTAGTGATTCTTAATTAATTGTTACGCAAAAACAGTAGAGTTTGTTTTACTTACCGAAGGCATACCAAGTAAACTTTTCCATGGTATGGTGGTTAACCCGCTCTAAATATGGCGTATAATACAACATTAAATAAAGACATCATAGCTTAAAGCTATGTTACATTTTTCAAAGAGGTCCAAGCCATTATTTATTTGAATGCTTAAATCCTCTCTGGACTTAAATAGCAAATATAAGATCAGAGTGTTATCTGTCACTTATACAGATAAGCTTTAAGAATAAGCAGCACTTATCATCTACCTAAAGCTTTTATGTCAAGTCTTGCATCATAATAAACTCAGATAAGAAACATCGCGGTTTGAGATGTCAGACTTCAAAAAAGCCAACTCGGTAAAATCATCCATAACTATTTTTTGTTAGCTAATTTATAGGCTTCATGTTTTCTAAACAAGTAACTGATTCAAAAACTTTTCAATGGTTTGATGAGCGTCTAGAACTTCAAGCAATTTCTGACGACATCACCAGTAAATATGTACCACCTCATGTAAATATTTTTTACTGCTTGGGTGGTATCACTTTAGTCTGCTTCTTAATTCAGTTTGCTACTGGATTTTGCATGACTTTCTATTACAAACCCAACGTTGCTGAAGCTTTCACTTCCGTTGAGTACATCATGAACGAAGTCAGCTTTGGCTGGTTAATTCGTTCTATCCATCGCTGGTCAGCTAGCATGATGGTGTTGATGATGATTCTTCACGTTTTCCGCGTATACCTCACTGGAGGTTTCAAAAAACCTCGTGAATTAACTTGGATCACTGGAGTAACAATGGCAGTAATCACCGTTAGCTTCGGTGTAACTGGCTACTCTCTTCCTTGGGATCAAGTAGGCTACTGGGCGGTTAAAATCGTGTCTGGTGTACCCGCAGCAATTCCTGTAGTTGGAGACCAAATGGTTGAACTACTAAGAGGTAGTGCTAGTGTTGGTCAAGCTACTTTAACTCGTTTTTATAGCTTGCACACCTTTGTTTTACCTTGGTTGATTGCAGTTTTCATGCTGTTGCACTTCTTGATGATTCGC
>CAKZYI010000283.1 GCA_937884735.1 uncultured Pleurocapsa sp. | reverse complement strand
CAAGTTCTTTACATTTTTATGATATTCGTCTAAATAAAACTAAAAATTTTCTGATTTACAAAAGCTCAACTCCAAAAATATGGCACTTCAAGCCAGAGCTTAGCGATTTTTGATGCACAATTGCATTTTTGACTAATCTAAATCAGAGAGAGAATTAAGAATTTTATATGATCGCTCAAGCCTGTTATAAAACTTTTAATTAATTTTGTCAGCTGTAATTAAAAATCACTATAATTGACGAAATATCGGATTAACTAAATTCATAGTTGATTATTGTCTCCACAATATCAACTGACTTTAGATTACATCTAATTGATAGTAGAATTTGCAAAACTTCACTTTCACTATTCGGTAGCAATCGATCGCCTGTATTAAAGTATCTACTTTTTTTGTTTATTGCAGTAGTATCTATGAAGTTTAAACTTGTTGTTATACAATTGAAATTGGGGATCTCTTATCCTTACGTAGAAACTAGAAATATATGGTTACATTTAGTAATTTTTATTTTAATTATTACTAATTCTTTTCTAGCAGTTGGATTGCTAAAATATTTCTCCTTTAGACAAAACAATAAAGATACAGATCGCTTTGCTAATAGTTATGCTCAAAATGTTAGCGATCGCTTGCTAATGGGTTTAGACAGCTTTCAAAAAGCAGATCGGGCTGATTTTGCAGATCCTAAGATAGCACTTTCTAGTCAGGTACTAAATGACTATTTGTCAAAAATAAATACTGATTTGTCGGCTAAAGTTGCGATCATTGATCGCAATGGTTCAATTATTGCCAGCAATTTTGAAGAATCGCCAAGTGAATCGGCTCTTAGCGATCAAGATATTTTGATTCATCTCCAACAAAAGTTAAGCAATTTGTCCGCGCTAGAGCAACCTCGGCAATTAAGCTTAAACGTAAAGCAACAGGATTTTTTGACTCAAGTAATCCCTTGGATAACTCAAGAATTGGGTCAGGATTTTCTAGTGATAGTGACACTGCCTAAATCAGAACTATTAGTCTACTCTCCAGAAGAAGAAAATAATCTCTCGTCAAGGTTAGCATATTTATTTTCAACTATTTTTTTGGGGCTATTGACTTATGGTGGAACAATTTTGGCATTTCAGAAGCTGAATCAATCAAAAGCAGCTGAATTAATTATGCCCCCAAAACTTTTGCCACCAGCAAAAACTACCAGCAAGCCGATTCAACTATCAGACAATCAAAATGACTCCCAGGCTAAGAAGCAGGATCGAAAGACTGACAATCAACCGTATACGTTGTTGGCAAATATGAGTCATGAGCTGCGATCGCCTCTAAATACCATATTAGGTTTTGCTCAAATTATCGAGCAAGAATTATCAACAACTCAAGCCAGTAAAGAGAATATTGCGATTATTAACCGCAGTGGGGAACATTTATTATCGATTATCAATGATGTAGTAGACTTATCCAAAATTGAAACAAACCGCTTGACCTTAGAGCATAAGAAAATTGATTTTTATGCCTGGCTTGATAATATCAAGCAAAGTTTCGAGTTTCAGGCTTTTAATCAAAGCTGGGAATTTTCTCTAGTCAAACAGAACAATTTACCTCAATATATCTGTATCGACGATCGCAGATTGCGTCAAATTCTCAAAAATGTTATTGACTACTGTCTCAAATCAAAGTCGCCAGAATATATCACTCTTAAGGTTACTTCCAAACCTCATAACAGCAAAGTAGCTCAAATAAAAGAGCTAGACTCTAACACAAAGTATGATATTTGTTTTGAAGTTCAAAATGCAGATTTTGTAGCTTCAACTACAGAATTGGCTACTTTATTCGACCCCATGGTTCGGGTAGAACACGAACAAAAATATACAGAAAGTAGTTCTTTAAATTTACCGATTAGTCGTAAGCTGTCTCAACTAATGGGAGGCGATCTTACCGTCAAAAGTAATGGAATCTCCAACTTGGGAATAATCTTTAATCTCGAAATTCAAACCGAAAGTGTTGTTGCAAAAGAATTACAGATTGAACCTACAGTCAGAAGAATTATCGGTCTAGAATCCGGTCAAACTGAGTATCGAATTTTGGTTGTAGACGATTCCAAAACCAATCGTAAGATTATGTCACAGCTTTTAGAGACAGTTGGGTTTCAAGTTCAAGAGGCAGTTAATGGAAAAGAAGCAGTTGATGTTTGGCTGCATTGGCAACCCCATATGATTTGGATGGATTTGAGAATGCCTGTGATGAACGGATGTGAAGCAACAGAAAGAATTAGATCTTATTCCCACAATACACGTATACCAATTGTGGCACTTAGTGCCAGTACCCTCGAAGAAGAAAAGTCTTTATTTAAGGCAGCAGGATGTGACGATTTTGTAGGAAAACCTTTTTCAGAAAATATTATTTTCGACAAGATTGCTCAACATTTAGGAATACGCTACGTTTATGAACCAATTAAATCTGTGGATCTGAACAATTTTAAATTAACGGCTGATACCCTCAATGTCATGCCTGATGAATGGTTAAACAAAGTAGAACAAGCGGCAATAGAGCTAAATCGAGATTTGCTTGTTCAACTGCTACAAGAAATTCCTACAGAACATGCTGACTTAAAAAATGCTTTACAAAAGCAGATTAACAATTTTGATTTCGATAGAATTCTTAGTCTAGCCCAAAAAAATAACCAAAATTAATTAACTCATACTGTTGAGTTTTCCAATAAATCGATTATTCAAATAACAACCAAATTCAACTTTTCTTTTTTTCTTTTTCAGTCCCTTTCTACTGTTGCTAGCTCATACAAATCATTTTTGGTGTGTAACGCCATTAATTCAGATAGTCCATCCTCACTCACACAGGAAAAATGCCGTCCTCTACTTCCAACCAACAAATCTCTACTTCCAACCAACAAATTAGAATTTTAGTAGTTGATGATATTGCTGATAATTTACAGATATTATCTACCACTCTAAGCAAACAAGGATATCAAGTACGCTGCGCCAAAAATGGTTCTACAGCAATAAGAGGTGCTAATACGATTCTTCCTAATCTAATTTTATTAGATATTAAAATGCCTGACCTTGATGGCTATCAAGTTTGTCAAAAATTAAAAGCCAACGAACAAACCCGTCATATTCCAGTCATTTTTCTTAGTGCTTTGGATGATGTTTTAGACAAGGTTAAAGCTTTTGAAGTGGGTGGTGTAGATTACATCAGTAAACCAATCCAGGTTAAAGAAGTTCTAGTTCGAGTCAAAAATCAAATTTCTTTGCAGCTAGCTAATGCGAAAATAACTGAGTTAAATCAAAATCTAGAGAAAAAAGTTTATCAGCGTACTATTGAACTAAAGACAGTAGTTCAAAAACTACGGCAAGAAATCAATGAACGTCAAAAAGTACAGCAGCAGTTAGTACATGATGCTCTTCATGATAGTTTGACAGGATTGCCTAATAGAGCTTTTTTGATGGAGAGAATTAATTTTACTATTGCTCATGCAAGAGAAAATCATGGCTACATGTATGCACTGCTATTTATAGACCTCGATCGCTTTAAAATTATTAACGATAGTTTAGGTCATTTAACAGGTGACATGTTGTTGATTGCTGTCTCCAAACTACTTCAAGAATGTGTTAGAGAGAACGATATTGTGGCTCGGCTGGGAGGGGATGAATTTGTCATTCTACTAGATGGTATTAGAAATGTTCGAGATGCAACTTTTATTGGGGATCGCATCCAACAAAGACTGCAATCACCATTTGAATTGCAAGATCAAAGTATTTTTACTAGTGCCAGTATTGGGATCGTATTTAGTTCTGTCGAATATAGCAATGCTTCGGATCTGATGCGTGATGCTGATATTGCCATGTATCGGGCAAAAGATAATGGTAAAGGGCGTTATACTATCTTCGACCAGACAATGTATGACGAAACCTTAAGGCTAGTTGAATTAGAAAATAACTTGCGTCTTGCTCTTCAACGTGACGAATTGATGATGTATTATCAGCCAATTATTTCTTTAGATAGCAATAGTTTGATTGGCTTTGAAGCTTTAGTGCGATGGAAGCATCCCCAAAGAGGCTTTATTTCTCCGACTGAGTTTATTCCCATTGCTGAAGACACAGGATTAATTTTAGATATTGGTGAATGGATACTTAAAGAAGCTTGCGAACAACTACAAAAGTGGCGAGAGCAATTTTCTCGTCTGCCTTTAATAAGATCGATCAAGATGAGTATTAACTTAGCTAGTCAACAGCTACAGCAGCCCAATTTTATCAAGAAACTAGATCGAATTTTGTTAGAAACTGGATTGAGTGGTCGCTTTTTGAAGTTAGAGATTACCGAGAGTGCTTTAATTGAACCAGAAGGAAATATTCAAAATACCCTCAGACAGATTAGAAATAGAAACATCAAACTAAGTATTGATGACTTTGGTACGGGATATTCTTCTTTAAGCTATTTACGCCGTTTTCCCATTGATACTCTTAAAATAGACCGCTCTTTTATTGAGCAAATGAATTTTGATTCAGAAAACTTTGAGATTGTGCGATTGATTATTACTCTGGCAAAAACTCTCGGAATGGATACTATATCTGAGGGAGTTGAGACACTTCAACAGCTAAATCAGTTAAAAGCTTTGGGGTGTGAATTTGGTCAAGGATATTTATTCTCTAGACCTTTAGAACCTAAAGTAGTCGAATCAATTTTAAATCAATACCCTCGATTGGTTATCGACAATGGGCAATAAAGGCAATAAATAGTTACTATCGATCAATCATCAAGTATTAATTTCGATTGCGTAAAACCTGCAACAGCTTCTCAAATTCTGCTGGAAGAGGAGCGATCGCCGTTATTAATTGATTTGAGATAGGATGTAATAGGGATAATTGCCTTGCATGGAGTGCCTGACCAGACAAGTTAACTTTCAAAGACCGATTTGAACCATAGGTAGGATCGCCAATCAAAGGATTACCGCTATAGGCACAATGAACTCGAATTTGATGAGTACGCCCTGTTTCTAACAAAAACTGCATCAAACTATAGTTGCCAATTCGTTCTAAAGTTTCCCAGTGGGTAACTGCTTCTCTACCGCCTCGATCTACAGGAATGACCGCCATTTTTTTGCGATCGCTTTTATGACGACCGATGGGTAAATCTATTTTGCCTGTCTTTGTAGAGAAAGCACCATACATAATACCCCAATATTCTCGGCGGGCAGTTTTTGCTCTAATTTGTTCTTGTAAATTTTGATGAGCGAGATCGCTTTTCGCCACAACAATAGCTCCTGTTGTGTCTTTATCAATGCGATGAACTATGCCAGGACGTTCTACTCCTCCAATACCTGCTAGGGTGTGGCAGTGATAGAGTAGAGCATGAACTAGCGTGCCTGTGTAGTGTCCTGGTGCGGGATGAACCACCATACCTGCTGGCTTATTGACAATGATTAGATGGTCATCTTCAAACAGAATATCCAAGGGAATATTCTCAGGAGTTAAGTTTAGTTTTTGAGGTTCGGGAATAGATATTAAAATATAGTCTCCAGGGGATACCTCAATCTTTTTACTATTGCAGATGCGATTGTTTAATTTTACATGACCATTTTCAATCAGTTTTTGAATCCGAGATCGAGAAATATCTTTTAATTGAGCCGCTAACCAACTATCAAGACGAACTCCTTTTTTTGTTACCTGTAGTGTAATTTCTTGAATAATACTAAAGAGCAAACATTGCTGTAGATTTTAATCAACTTTATTTTACTAGCTTCAAGTCTTGATCTTAATTGATTAGGGATTAAATGCCTCCAGCATGGTTTGTTTATTATCTTCCGATGCTGCCCAAAACTTCTGCAGCTTAAATAAGTCTCTGGTATTAATTTGCAAGTCTTCTGTCGGAAAATGATACATCGCTTCAATAATAGTCCAACCATCAGAATTACTGGGTTTATCAGCCGCTTCAATCAATGCAGAGCGAATTGCATACATACCATTTTGTTGGGGATGAGTTTTGATTGCCGTACCCAATTCTGTCAAAAACTGTTCTCCCTCAGAAGTATTTGTAAACCGATAAACCTCAATGCGATCGCTTTCAAAACGATTATTTAACCAAAAACGTAGTTGAGCCAAAGTTTCTCGATCTAAAAACTTAGAATACAGCTTAAACTCGCGAGTCATTTCTCCTGTTTGGGCGTATGTTTCCAAAGATTTAACCGAAATTCGACCGTTAAAAGGGCCATAAATCAACTTGACTTTTTCTGCGCCCATTGCCGCTTGTGGTTTCAAAGTTAGAATAAATAGTCCCATACCAATGGTAATTAAACTTTGGCAAGCAAACCTTAACTGAATTTCATTTATTGTTTTCATTTTATTTATTAATGAATATACTTAGATTTTATTTTTAACTAATCGCAATAGTCTGTGATCCCAGTGTTGATTACTATGTATATAGTTTCTAATTGAGCTAGAAAAGCTTTTAACCAAACCTAATGAACGAATCTAATCAATCTCTCCGTACCCTTGCTGTAGATATTGGCGGTAGTGGCATCAAAGTGATGGTGTTGGATACTCAAGGCAATCCTTTAAGCGATCGTCAACGCCTCAAAACGCCTCATCCAGCAAAACCTGAAGAGGTCATTGATACTATTCTTACCTTGGCAAAATCCCAAGAATTTGATCGCGCTTCGGTAGGCTTTCCTGGGGTAGTGCAGAATGGTCTAATTAAAAACGAGGTTAACCTAGATAAAGACTGGCTTAATTATGATTTAGCTACTAGCTTGACTCAATTGCTGTCTAAACCAGTCAAAGTTGCCAATGACGCTGATATTCAAGGATTTGGCGCAATTGAAGGCAAAGGGGTGGAATTGGCGATCACTTTGGGTACGGGATTTGGCTCGGCTTTATTTGTCAATGGCAAACTAGTACCCAATTTAGAAATGGGACATCATCCATTCCGCAAAGGCGAAACCTATGAAGAACAATTGGGCAGAGCGGCATTAGAAAAAGAAGGGAAGAAGAAATGGAATGCCCGTTTAGAAAAAGCGATCGCTCATCTAGATCATTTATTTAATTATGATGCTCTTTATATTGGTGGAGGAGAAACTAAAAATATTAAATTCGATTTGCCTATAAATGCTAAAATCGTTCCCAACGTATCGGGTTTGTTGGGTGGAATTAGACTTTGGACAAACTAAGAATAAGAAATGGGGAATGTTTACTATAGCTCGTGTATGGTATGGCTAATCAATACCCAAAGCTATCAAATCCTCGATCTGTTTGATGTTATTGTCTCCCGCCAGATAACCAATTCCTCGATGAAGGTGAAGAGTAAACTGCTGTTTGAGGGTATCGGGATCTGTACCCAATCCATCTTGATAACATCGTTGTTTGAGAGCAATTAATAATATATCTGCCATTTCTCCTCCAAAGACATTCCAAGCTATTTCAACACCATTATTAGTCTTGATGGAGATAGGGGAAGGAACACTCGATTCAGCCAAAGAGCGGCATAAAGCCCAACGACACAGAGTGTTCCACTGCTTGATTTTTGTGCTGCGTTTTAGTTTTACTAATTGTTCTTCCGCTGCGGGAGAAATGCGTACTCTCTCGATGGGATTGTCCATATTGCTGATTCTCGATCTTAATACTTTGACTTGTCGATAAGACTTTTATAAATCTTAAATATCTAGTTTATTTTACATTTATTTAAATGTATTTTTTGATTTTCAATTCAGTATTTTCTCTTAATTAAATATAAAAAAAAATTATTTATACTAAGCTGTTAATCTTGCCGATCTTCAGTCATTGAGCTATAAACGACTTAATCTATCTTAAGTTTATTTAGTTTATTTATAGTTACTATGCTAAAGCGTCGTCTCAATCGTAAAATAAAGCGAGCAAAACGCAATTTGACATCTAAAACAGATGTCACTCTCAAATATCGCAAGCTCAATATTGATATCGAACGACGTTCGCGCAAAATTATTAATTTAGTAGGCTATATAATCTTATTTTTAGTTTTCTTAGACTACGGATTTTTGCTTGCTTCTGCTCAAGTTTTTGAACCTACTTGGTCATACAATACGGCAGGCAAGCTAGTTGAAAATGTTTGGGGACTTTTTTTAGCATTAGTATTTATTTTTTATCGTTGCGATCAAGATATTGTTAAACCTAAAGAGTCTTTGTTACTAAAGATTATTTCTTGGTTATCTTTAGCGATCGCAATTGGTTATTTTCTGATTACTCCTGTAATTGTTGTCAATGGCTTTCGGGTTTATCGCGGTAATAAAGCTCAAATAACCAATCAAATCGATCTGCAAAAAACTCAAGTAGAACAATATACTAAGCAGTTGCACCAGGCAAACAAAGAACAATTGAGTGGTTTACTGCAACAATATGCCACTGAACAAAGTAGCTTTTCGATTAATACCGACTCTAGTGATGAAATTAAGAAAAACATATTAGCCATAGTTCAAAAAGAACAAAAACAAGCACAACAACAGTTAGAAATCGAATTTAGTCAGAAAAAAAATAATCTTGTTCAAAAAACTATTAAATGGTCAATTGGTGCGAGCGTTTCTGGAATATGTTTTGGTTTGATCTGGCGTAATACTAAATGGGCAAGAAAATTTTAGTTGTCTATCCAAATAAACAATTAAAAGTCTCATATATTCACAGTACTTTTAATTGTTTATTTTAATTCATATAGCATTTTTATTTTGATTATGAACAATAAAATTAAGCACAAGTTTTTTGAAGATCAATTTTTATTATTATCTATTGCTGTATTGCTAATTGTTTTTAACTGGCATTTTATTAATTACAATTCCACCTATTTATTATTTTGGTGTGCGGCTCTTTCAATTGCTTGGCAAAAAAAAGATCAACTAGATTTAAAAAGCAATTTATTAGCTACGATTATTGGTTTAATTTTGATTGCCTGGCTGCTATTTCGTGGCGCAGTTTCTGAATTTCAATCCGATGTTATTACTCGTATTTATCCCTTAATTTCGATCGCAGGTATTTGTCTTTTGGCAACTAAGCCAAGCAAGATTTTCCAATATTGGCGAGAAATAATTATTGTTTCAATGACTGGTATTCCTTGGGAGCATATTTTCGCCCTTGTGCCTACTGTGGGTAAAATTGCTATTCTTGACGCAAAAATTGCTCGATTAATGCTTTGGTATGTCGGATTTGATGTACGTAGAGTTGGAAATTTAGTAATGTTACCTTCTGGCTCGATCAAAATTGCAGGGGTATGTTCTAGTTTCGATTTATTGGGACTAATGTGGCAATCTTGCATTGTAATTTGTCTTTACTTTGCTGTAGCAAAAAACAAAAAAATACTGCTCATATTGTGTTCTACTGCGATCGCTTTTGGGGTAAATGGTATCCGTCTTTGTTTGATGGCGGTGTTAGTTGCCAATAAAAGCGATCGAGCTTTTCATTATTGGCATGGCAGTGCAGGAGCAGAAATTTTTACCACTGCTGCCATTCTGCTACTAGCAGCTATTTATTGGTTATGGATTAAAAAAGAAGAAAATATTTTGGATGCTAGACCAACTAGCAGTTGATTAGTCAACTAACAATTAAAACTCTGCTAACTTACTATTGAAATTATTATAAATGAATCAATCACTGTGGCAAAAATCTAGATCTATATTATTGATATTTAGTTCTTTTAGCCTTGTAACCACTTTATTTTACATATTTATTAAACCGCCAAAAGATGTATTCCATGCTTTACCTGTTATGAGCGAGTGGGAGTCAATTGAAAACCACAAAATAAAAATTGCTTACGAAGGTATAGAAGGAAAAAAATATCAGGAAAAAGATAACCACAATTTAGGAATAGAAATTCTGTTTATCCCCGTACTTCATGGGGGTAATTCAGGTCTAATTAAGTCACATTTAGGATTTGACTTAAAATCTCAAGATCTGACGATAGTTGAAGATAAAAATACTGGTGCTTATGGCTTATTTACTCAGAATAACTCCGCTTATCTTTCTACTTGTCTTCATTCTCAAGGAAAAACAGCGTTTAATGAGAGACAGTTTACAGAACTAGTTAATTATAATTTGGCTAGTCGTATTGTTCCTTGGGTATTGGGGCTATCAGATTTTAGAGATTGGCGTTGTTATTGGATCAATATGTCTGTTGATTTAGAAAATATTACTCCAAAAGAAGCTACTCAATTACTACAAAAAAGGCTGTTCGATCTAATATCTCAAACCAAATTCAAGTAATTCACAAAGATATTTATTACCGTGTTTTTTATAAAAATATTTTACACAAACCTTTGATGATTTAGATTGAATAATATTTAATTGCTGATAAAGTTATTTAACTGTTTTCTTTTTTTATAAGGCTTCTAATTCCTGAAAAGAGATCGCCATAATAGTAATAATTTCAATAAATATTTTAGCGAAATTGAATAACAGATAGATTATTTATAACTCTATGTCCCTATTCTTTTGCGATCGTTCATAACTAATAACTCCACTGATTTTGACGATTGTATTGCCTAGTGTGGTTAGTAATTCGATTATTGTTGCCAACTGCTGTTGCATTATCAGTAGCGTTTTGTATTCCTGACTGATGGTGAGAATCGCGATAATTACCATCTTGGTCTTGTAAGCTATTTTGTTCGATATTACTAACAACTTCGTTATTGTTTCCCTCCGCAGCAGAATTACTATACCCTTGCTGAATGCTAGATTGTCGTTGCTCATTAACATAAGCATCAGGTTTAGCATGTTGGTTTTGAGTTGAAGATTGATGAATGCTGCTACCTGCATAATTACGATCGCCTACAGCAGTAGCATTACTACTTCCTTGCTGAATGACTACTTGTTCTGCAAGAACAATATTGGGAATTAGAATACCTGCTGCAATACCAAGAGATAAAAGTTTACGAGACATAATTTGTATAGCTTGTAAAAGATATTTTGCTTGACTCTCCAGTATGTATGTCTGGCAAAATATTGATATGCAATTGTAGTCAGAAGACATCTTCAATACCTTTTGGTCTTTCAATAGTGATGATTTCACCGCAAATTTTGTTCCCTGTCTGCTCGAAATCACCAACAAGTCACAGTGAGATTTGAAAGTAAAATATAACCTTAGATAGATGACATTTTTAAAAAATACTTTGAACTATCTTGAATTTACCTGGCTATTTGATAGCAATGCAAATTTGACTGTCTTTACATACGTAAATTGCATGATTTTTGCAAAATGTGTGTAAATTGACATTTTAAATGTTGACTACCTTAGTAAATTGAGTACAAACAAATAGATTTAGATGACAAAAAACAAGACAAAGGCTAAATCATACTAAATTCTATCCGTAAAGGCTACTTTCAATCGCCCCCTGAATCCCCCAGCATTCGAGGATTTATAAATACGATGGTGACTTATATTGATCGGATTTAGTATCAGAAGCTAGCTAAAAAATATCTTTTGCTAGTTAGCTCAAGTTTTTAAATATCTATATACACATATTTGTTGTTGATTACTTTGAGGGAAATTAACTTTGACAGCTCAGATAAACCAAAATGCTGCGGTAGAATCAAAACCAGAAATCGGCTCTAACGTAGATAAAAGATCGCTTACCTATCATCAATTAATTCTTTGCTCGGTAGTAATTGGTATTGTCGGCGGATTAGTAGCAACTATCTACTACTTTGTCTTAGAAGGTATGATGCATGGGGTTTGGCATACTCTTCCTGCTTTTGTCGAGCCTTATTTTCCTAGCTGGCTACCAACCAAAAATTATGTGTTAATTGCGACTACTATTGGCGGTTTTTGTGTTGGACTAGTGCTATATTTTATGGGCTTACCAGGAGAAATGGCTCAGGTAGTCGATCGCATTCATAGTCCTGGTAAAATTGACATTGCCAAAACTCCAGCGATGATTATTGCTTCTTTAATAGCCATTACTGCTGGAGGAAGTGCGGGACCAGAAGCCCCTTTAGTGCAAGTAAATGGAAGCTTTGGTAGCTGGTTGGGAGATAAGCTCAACATTACTAGCGATTCAGTTAGAACTCTGACTTTTTGCGGTATGAGTGCCGCTTTAGGTGCATTTTTTGGTGCGCCCATTGGTGCTGCTTTGTTTGCCTTAGAAATTCCCCATCGTAAAGGACTAGAATACTATGAAGCGATCGCTCCTGCCATTATTTCGGCTATTTTTTCCTTT
>CAKZYI010000282.1 GCA_937884735.1 uncultured Pleurocapsa sp. | reverse complement strand
TAATTTAGAAGCTATTGCGTACATCATTTTAATTCACACTAGGCATAATCTATCAAAATTGTCTGTTGCCCACCACAAATAATAAGCGTTGATTATTGTAGTCTTATCGGGGATATCATACCAAATCAATAAATGTTTGAGACACATGCACCTTCGTAAAAACCCACATCGAGCCTGTAAGGTGGGCAATGATATATAGGCATTACGTATTAATCTGCAATAACTTAGCTCAGATTACAAATCTTTGATTGGGATTTGCATCTGGGCTATAGATATAGCCCATTCGGAATACTTGAATAACTTCATGTATAGCATCACGTATTTAGGTTATGACGTTTTAAATCTAGAACAGATGCTATCTAATTACTTTTATCCTTGATCCTTTAGAGTTGATGTTGTTGGTGCGTAACATCAGTTACATTTATAGAGAACCACACCCGCCAGATTTTAGATGATTGTCAATTTCACTTAGATAATTGGTATCTTCTAGCGCAGCTTGAGGTAGTCTATTTTCTTTCACTGCTGCTGTTACTAAGCTTTTTGCGGTAACTCTTCCTGACTTAATTGCGCTGTTTAGACTACCATAGCTAGGAATACCTTGAGTTTTAAATCTTCCTTGGCGCGCTAGTTTAAGCAGCTTTTGGGGAGAAATAATTGTGTTTTTCTCGATCGCAACATTTCCACCTTGAGCTTTGACTGGTGTAGCAGATATAGATATCAAGCTAGCATAAAAGACTATAGCGATCGCTAATAGTTTGAACATGGTTTTATTAACTGGTTAGTATTTAGATGTCGATCTAAAAAATAAACCCTCGATCTGAAAATGTGTTGAGAGGAGTCTGAAGCCTGACTGAACAATAATTTATTCTTAATCTTAAAGAATACCGCTTATCATTTAATTATGAACAAATTGTTCCCTAGTACCTTTCGCATCCAAAGCTTCTCCTAGACGATTTAGAGCATGGACATAGGCTGCGGTACGAATGTCTATGGTTAAATCTTGAGCAATTTTCCAAGTTTGTTGGGCTTCTATTTGCATTTTTTCCTGAAGGCGTTGATTTATCTCTTCTAGAGTCCAATACCACCCACTACGATTTTGTACCCATTCAAAATAGCTTACCGTGACTCCCCCTGCATTAACTAAAATATCAGGGAATACATAAACATCTTTTTCGGCCAATATCCGATCTGCATCAGAATTAATTGGACCATTAGCTACTTCAAAAATATACTTGGCTTTAATATCTGCGGCGTTATTTTGGGTAATTTGGTTTTCCAAAGCTGCGGGAATTAGGACGTCTACATCTAAAGCTAATAGTTCTTGATTGGTAATAACCTCATGTTCTACAATGCTACATACAGTATCGTGACAGTAAACTGCTTTCATTTCCCGACTTTGATTTTTATGTTTTCTAATGCTGGCGATATCTAAACCTTGAGGTGCATATATTCCACCCTTGGAATCACTCACGGCTACGACTTTGTAGCCAGCCTTATCTAGCAAACCTGCTAAAGTTGAACCAGCATTCCCAAAACCTTGAACAGCCACAGTTGTATTTTGAGGAATCAACTTAATTTTGTGTAACATGGTTTGAATTACTGTAAATGCTCCCATGGCTGTAGCCGTATCTCTTCCTTTGCTACCCCCCAGAGATAGGTGCTTTCCTGTTACTACTCCTCGACATAGCTTGCGCTGGATAATACTGTACTGATCCATCATCCAACCCATAATAGTGGCGTTGGTATAAACATCGGGAGCAAGAATATCGGTATCTATACCTATAGCATCTGCGATCGCATCTACATAGCCCCTACTCAATCTTTCTAACTCGGCTTTGGACAATTCTTTGGGATCTACGGTAATGCCGCCTTTAGCACCACCAAAGGGTAAATCGAGTAAGGCACATTTAAACGTCATCCAAAAAGCCAAAGACTGAACTTCATCTAGACTGACATGGGGATGATAGCGTACGCCACCTTTTCCTGCCCCTCTTGTATCGTCGTAGCGCACTCGATAACCAGAGAATACTTTTAAGCTACCATCATCCATCCTCACGGGAATAGATACACTAAGGCTTGTTTTGGGATGTTGCAAACGAGCGATCGCATCACTAGATATCTTGACGTATTTTAAGGCTCTTTCTAGTCTTTTGCTAGCATCAGAAAGCAAAGAAGTTCTCGACTCATCTTTATTTTGCATCGTTATTTCTCAATTTTGCCTATTTTATTCTGCAATAATTTTGGCTAAAAATAGATTTAATTTGAAAATGTTTATAATATTTCTAGTTTCAAGTGCTACCAAGCAAACTGTCGATACTATTGTGCAGTAATTAAATTAACAATCAAACTAATAACCGAGGCATTATAGTCAGTTGCGTTACCATTAGTAGCATATGCAAGCTCATCGTCAGCATAGCTTAGTTGTCCCTTGTTTGGGTATACTCTCTTGTCTTGAGCCGTTGCATTAGCACCTCCAACTAACAAGCCAGGCATTTTTATCTGCTTGGCTCTAGCATAAAGATTACTAATATTTTTGACAAAATTTGTACCAACGTTGGTAATAAAAGTCTGATTAAAATGATTGCGTCCTAAAAGATAATTTATTTGAGCGATCGCAGCGTTTAAATACTCAGAATCATTAGTTATTTTATAAGCATTAATTAGGGTGATGCCCTCTTCCGCAGCCATTTTATTTGACCCCCAAATAAAGCGATTATTGGCATTATTATAATTACTTTGGGTTGCTTGTTCTACAGCTAAGTTTGCTCTGGCTAAAAGTTTTATTTTAATTAGATTAATAACTCCTTCTGAGACTGGTTGTCGTTGTTGTTGAAGATAGTTTGTCATCCCCAAAATTGCAGGATTTTTCCATTCAAACAAAGTATATTCTACCTGTTCTAACTTATCGGTAAAATAACTAAGAAAAATATCTTTTCCTGTAGTAATATACAATTCTGCTGCTGCCCAAAAGCGATCGTCAATATCTGTAGTTAAACTCTTTTCCGTATTAAATTCAGAAGCCAAATACCGATCCGATCCGCTATCGTCTTCTGGTTGCCAATCGACTTTCATATCCGACTGGGTTTGTAGATATTGCCAAGCCAGATTAGCAGCAGCTAAATATCGCTCGGCTAACTGGTTATCAGCAGATTCGAAAATACGACTTGCGATCGCCATTGTTGCGGCAAACTTGGCTGTTTCTGGAGTGGAAATACCATATACATAGCGGGGTTGAATATCTTCATCAGGAGCTAAATCTAATGCCCATGTTGCTACTGCTACCTTGCGATACACAGCACCATCATCTCGCTGCATCTTAAGCAGCCAGTTTAAACCAAACTCCATTTCATCTAGTAAATCCGATTTTCCGTTGCCGCTTTCGGGGATGTTTAACTGACTATCAGGAAACAAGTCAGGATTTTGCTCGTAAAGACTCAACAAACGCCCTATAGTAACTGTTGCGGTAGCAACATATTTATTGTACGCTCCCCCATCGTGCCAACCTCCTACTGCATCAATTCTAGTCTGATTCTCACGAGCAATGATTCCATCACTAAGATGACAAGGAGGATGGGAGATCCCAGATATAGGATCGTCAATTTCTACGCCGCATCGCTGGATATAGTAAGAACGTAATAGCTTTACTAAAGCATCTTGATAAATATCTTTGCCAATAGAAAAAGGTGCAGACTTTAGTTTTCCACCATGGAGATAATAATTTCCTGGCTGGGTAACTTGACTAAAATCAATGGTTGCGATCGCATCTTTGGTATCTGGATCGACAGTCGCTGGTTTTAAAGATAGGGTTGCAATTTCTTTACTGGTATCGCGATCGATTAGTTTAGCAACACTCGGTTGTTTTATCTTTGCACCAGAAGCACTGTATTGGCGAAAAAAAGCTTTTTTTTGCCACTGCGGCAAGTATCCAACTTGATTAACTACAATCGCTGGTTTCCTACTAGCTATTCTTGCCTCAAGCAGAGTTTCAATATCACTATCTAGATTAGACAATAGACCAATCAAAGCGGCAAAACAAACCGCTACTAGTACAAAATTGTTCAATCTAAATTTCATAATTTAATTTATCAGTTTGTTGTTAATTTAGCTAGTAGAGTTGAAAATCCCTGGAATTGTTCCTCTTCTATATTCTCCGACTTAAATTGTTGCTAAGGAGAGATTTGTGTATGATGTATCCAGCTAAAAAATTTTGCTAACAACACTTTATATTCTCACTACTAGATAAAAATTTTGATTAGGGGCAATTCCAGCAATTCTTGCAATATATTGCAATACGGATTCATATTAGGACACTCATTACTTATTACTTTTACGAGCAATCAAATAAACTTGTCCTAACGCTAGTACTTGATGCTATATCAGTCATTAACAATTGGTAAATGAAAATAGTTCGTCTTCTACTTAAAAGTTCCCGCAAGAATATATTTTTAGCCACAGTAGCGAGTTTAATCAGCGGTGCTTGTAGTGCTGGAGTTGTTGCGACAATCAATTATGCGATCGCAAACTTAGCTAATATGCCATCTTGGCTACCTTGGCTATTCATTGGTTTGTGTTTAATTTTGCTAGTGTTTAAGTTTATTACTTGGATGCTGACTACTAGATTGTCTCAAGAGATAATCTACGATATGCGTTTAACCATGACTCGGCAAATTTTAAGCTGTCCTCTAGAGGATTTAGAAAGTATAGGCGCATCAAGGCTTTTAGCAACTTTGACAGGGGATATAAAAGCGATCGCAGGATCTTCGATTCAACTGTCCCTAGTTATTGTTAATGTAGCCATTTTGATTAGCATTTTTGGCTATTTATGCTGGCTATCTCCTCTACTATTTTTAATGGTATTTACTAGCATTGCAGGAGGATTTTTACTTTATAGTTTTGTTCAGCAGTTAGGTATTAAAGATTTTGCCAAAAATCGCCAAGTACAGGATGTTTTATTCAAGCATTTTCGTTCAGTTACTGAAGGAACAAAAGAGCTAAAATTACACCGCCCTAGAAGAAATGCTTTTTTGACAGAAGAATTAGAAAGCACTGCTGCAAAATCAAAATTTTATTGGGTTAGGGCAATTAATACTATTGCTTTTGGTGCTTCTTTGGGAACTGTTTTATTCTTTGTTCCCATTGGCGTTATTTTATTTATTTTTCCCAGTATTAGTGATGTGGAAACTTCAACTATATCTAGCTACGCTATAGCTGTTTTATATATTACTAATCCTATTAGTGACATTGCTTCTTCTCTACCTCAAATAGCTCAAGCAAATGTTTCTGTAGAAAAGATAGAGTCTTTGGGATTATCTCTAGAAGAAAAAGTTACAGAGCCTAAATTTCCTACAGGTAGCGATTTTGATACTGACTGGGTAAGCTTGGAACTAGTCAATGTCAATCATGCTTACAAGGGAAATTCCTCAGAAGAACAGTTCTCTTTAAATGAAATAAATATAAGATTCAAGCCAGGAGAAATAGTATTTATTGTTGGTAGTAATGGGAGCGGCAAATCAACTCTTATAAAATTAATTACGGGCTTGTATATTCCCGACCGCGGGCAAATTTTATTAAATAAGATTCCTGTAACTAATGAAAACCGTGAAAGGAATCGTCAACAGTTTTCTGATGTGTTTAAAAATTTATAATAAAATGAAAGTTTAAATGGT
>CAKZYI010000281.1 GCA_937884735.1 uncultured Pleurocapsa sp. | reverse complement strand
GCAGCAGGAGATTCTTCAAGACTGAATTCATCCATCAAACCTTCTGATTCAGCAGTGGGTGATTCTTCTTTCAAAGTATTTTCGATACTTTCTTGGGTATTACTATATTCCGCCGTAATAGAAGATTTACCTTCGAAGGTTTTTAATTCAGAATCATCAAATGATCCAATTAATTTATCGGCTATTTCTAACTCAGAATTTTTATTATCTTCTTGATAACTTTCTAATTGTTCTGGAGAATGAGAAACAAATGGATTAACCTCTAACTCCAAATGTTCTTTGGATTCATCTGAAGAATTTATTTGCTGTTCTACAGTTGTTTCTTCTTTTAAATCTGTTTCTATCTGGATTGTTTCAGAAAAATGATATTCTGGGTCTAAACTAATATCAGCAGCATTTTCTTCAATGGGAGATATTGCTTTTTCTAATTGCTGTTGTTTGGATGATAACTGTTCTACTTCATTATTTAAACTATTTTTTTCATTTTCTAAATTGGCAATATCAAGCCCCAAAGCCTCTTCTTTTTCCTGACTTGTTTTTAATTGATTAGTTACTATTTCTAATTCTTGTTTTTTTGATTGAACTGCATCATCCCAAGATTTAGATTCATTTTCTAATTGTTTCTTTTGTTCATTTAAATTAGAAATTACACCTAATAACTGATTATGTTCATTTTGAAGAGAATTAATGTCAGTTTCTACTGCTTGTAGATGTGCAGCTTTTTCATCAAAAGATTTTTGTAACTGTTCTTCTTGACTGCGAAGTTCTAATAGCTGAGTGTCTGATAAATTATTATCTTGATTGTTGTGAGAATTATTTTTATCTTTAGTAGCTACAGTTCCTGCTACGCAAACTAGAGAAGCTAACGCACCTGTTCCCAACAGGGCTTTTTGAATATTATCATTTTTTACTACTACGCCAATACCAAAGATTGCACCCAAACCAAGGTAACTTAGCAGAATTTTATTAACAACTTTTGCTGGTTTCATTTTATGTAAGTTCGATATAAGTTAACTTATTAAAGAAGTTGTGTTTTCAGGGTAGTAGTTGTATCAACCACTCTCTCTGGCAAACTTAGCAACCAAGGGTTTATTGACTCTGAAATACGAGAACTTCCTTAGTCTTATCTTTAATAGTTCCCAAATAAATGATGAAAACTAACAAATTAGTAGTTGAGTACAAATCGTCAACCTATTAATTTTAAATGTGTCAGATTGTGTTGTTTTTTTATAAAAATAGAATAGTATTCAGCTATTGATTAAGTTCAAATACCATTTTGGCGATGTGTGTTTTTAGAATAGTAATGTCAAGAATATAAAGCAGAAAAATCAGACAAACTGTTGTGATTTGTCGATAAATATATCTTTGCATTCCAAACAAGTAGCAAATCAGTTTAAAATAGTTGAGACGTAATAAAACTTAATATTCCTATAGTTATGGCAGCAAAGGTAGAAATATACACATGGAGTCGTTGTCCTTTTTGCATTAGAGCAAAAAGCTTACTCGACCAAAAAGGGGTTGAGTATAGTGAGTATTGTATTGATGGAGATGAGGAAGCTAGAGCCAAAATGAAGGCTAGAGCAGATGGTAGATCAACTTTACCTCAAATCTTTATTGACGATCGCCATATTGGTGGATGTGATGATATTTACGAGCTAGATGGTAACGGAGAATTAGAGGCTCTATTGTAGAGAGGTGTTATCAAGCTGTACCTTATTAAGTAAGAAGCAATAAGAATTTACTTTAAGGACAACAGCGTGAAACTTGTATTTATTATCGATCCAATCGCTCTTTTAGATCCAGGACATGATAGTAGTGTTGCCATGATGGAAGCAGCACAACTATTGGGTCATCAAGTTTACACAACTGAGTCTAATCAACTAAGCATTGTTAGAGGAAAAGCCTGGGCATATTTGCAAAAGGTGAAGCTGGAACCCTTTCAGCTAGTTGATGGAATTTGGCATGGGAAATCAGATTGGTATGAGTTAGACGATCGCATTTTTATTAATTTGGAGGAAACGGACGCAGTATTTATGCGTACCGATCCTCCTGTAACTGTTCCTTACTTGTATACAACATACATTTTGGATCTAATAGACAGCAGCAAGACTTTAGTCGTAAATTCACCCCAAGGATTGAGAAATGCTAATGAAAAGGTATACGCTCTACAGTTTACATCCGTAATCCCTGAAACTATTGTCAGTCAAGATAAAGCAGTAATTGCCAAATTTGTTGAAGAAAAAAAAACCGCCGTCTTGAAACCACTAGGGGGTAAAGGGGGAGAAGGAATCTTATTTTTAAAAGAAGGCGATCGCAATTTTAATTCCATAGTTGAAGTAAGTACTCAAAGAGGACGGGAACCTGTTATGGTTCAAGAATACTTACCTGCTGCCAAAGAAGGAGATAAAAGAATTATTTTGCTTGATGGCAAACCTATTGGTGCAGTTAATCGCGTCCCTAGTGGTAATGAGTTTCGAGGTAATATGGCAGTTGGCGGGAAAGCAGAGAAAGTAGACATCACAGATAGAGAAAAAGAAATTTGTGCAGTTGTTGCACCTCAACTGAAAGCAGACAATCTCTATTTTGTGGGTATCGATGTAATTGGGGGCTACTTAACAGAGGTTAATGTTACTAGTCCTACAGGCATTAGGGAGATAGATAGGCTAAATAATGTCAGTTTGGGTAAGGAAGTAGTAGAGTGGTTAGCAACTAAAATATCCAATTGAATTAGGGCGTGTAATCAATTGAAAAAAAGAGCTTTTTTCGGTCTTTTATCGACCTACTTCGTCGAAAAATAACCTCTGTAGCTATGCTACTCAGAACATTTTTCTCCTTGTATCTCGATAAAATCCTCAAGTGAGACTTGTGCTTGCGGGCGAAGCCCCCGCGCACTTCCTCACTCAAAAGCATTCTTCCTCTTAATTGATCACACGCCCTAGATAACTCAACAGTTGGTAATTAGCCCTAGAAAATACCGCCACGTATATAATTTAGTAATCAGATAATAATGCACGCCTTATCAATTCCAACCTGGATAGTTCATGTATCAAGCGTACTAGAATGGGCAGCCGCCATTTATTACATTTGGCAATATGGAGAAGCGACAGGCGATCGTTCTTGGTACAATTTATCATTCGCAATGTTACCAGCATTAGTTAGTGCAATGTGTGCCTGTACTTGGCACTTCTTCGACAATTCTCAGTCTTTAGAATGGTTGGTTGTGCTACAAGCATCTATGACTGTGGTAGGAAACTTCACCGTATGTATTGCTGCTTGGGGAATTTGGCGTAATACTCAACAATCGAAAATTTGAATACTAAATACTAGCTTCAATGAATAAAGAAAGTTTGTTTGCCATTTCCTTATTTCCCTATCTAGGTTTTCTTTGGTTTATGACTCGTTCTGGGAAAACTCCACGTTTAGCTTTAATTGGGTTTTATGTACTTTTGATTTTTGTGGCAGTGACAATTCCTGCGGGAATCTATGCCCAAACCCATTATGGAGAATCTTTAGCCAATGTAGATTGGCTACATGGCAGTGCAGAAGTGTTTCTGACTCTTTCCAATATTTTGGTAGTCCTTGGTTTTCGCCAAGCAGTTATCCAACTGAAAAAATCAAAAACAGAAGTAGATTAAATTAATAATTCAATAATATTTATAAGCCCAGAATTTATAAGCCCAGACAAAATACGTATAAGTTGTCTGGGCTTTATTGTTTTATATACAGAACTTTTTAAAATAGAGGCAGTCTGCGTTATTTATCTGTAATCTAATGTAATTTACCTATTAACTAAGAGCTGTAATTTCGATCGCACTGTCTCAATTTATGCTGAAGAAACAAATTAAGTTAAACCAACTGATTTTCTTGACGTAAATAGGCTTCAACAAAAGCATTGAGATCGCCATCCATCACACCATTAACATCGGTAGTTTCTATTTCTGTTCGTAGATCTTTAACCATTTGATAAGGGTGAAAAACGTAGTTACGAATCTGATTACCCCATGCTGCCTCTACCATATCACCGCGAATTTCAGCTATTTCTTTCGCTCGCTGCTCTTCAGCAATAATTAGCAATTTAGCTTTCAAAAGAGCCATTGCTCTTTCTTTGTTTTGCAATTGCGATCGCTCTTCCGTACAGCGAACAGCGATTTTTGTGGGTAAATGAACAATTTGAACGGCAGTTTCTACCTTATTGACGTTTTGTCCCCCTGCACCACCAGAACGAGAAGTTTTGATTTCTAAATCTTTGTCGGGAATTTCCAAATTTAGTTCTTCATCACCTAAATTGGGCATAATTTCTATCCCCGCAAAGCTAGTTTGGCGTTTTCCGTTAGCATTAAAAGGGGAAATTCTTACCAGTCGATGAGTACCTTTTTCTCCTTTTAGATAGCCATAAGCATAACGTCCATCTATTTCTAAAGTAGCCGATTTGATTCCTGCTTCATCCCCTGCTGAAGACTCAGCCAAACGAACCTTGTAACCTTCTTTTTCGCTCCAGCGAGTGTACATTCGCAATAGCATTTCTGCCCAGTCTTGAGCATCTGTACCACCTGCCCCCGCATTGATAGTTAAAATAGCTCCTTTGGTGTCGTAAGTGCCAGAAAGAAGCTGTTGTAAATCCCATAGTTCCAGCTCTTTTTCTAATTGTTTGAGGCTGGTTTGAGCTTCAGTAGCCAAAGCTTCATCTGATTCTAATTCTAACAATTCGGCGATCGCTTTAGCATCTTCTAAAGTGCTTTCCCAACCTTGGTATTGCTCCAAATTAGATTTTAAATCGTTTAATTCTTGTAAAACTGTTTGTGCTGTAGACCTATCGTCCCAAAATTCAGGCTGTGCTGCTCTTTGCTCTAAATCTTGTATTTTAGCTATTAAAGCAGGTGGGTCAAAGATATTCCTGAGCTTTGCTCAGGTGTAGAGATATGCCTTCGATAGTACGTTTTAATTCGGATACTTCCATATATAGGAATTACTGTTATTGGACTAAATATCTAATTATTAATGATTGATTATCAATTATCAATTATTTCTATGTACCTACCTTCAAGTAAAAAAGCTCCTTGGGTAAAGCGAATTCCATAATATCCTCCAGGACGACGATCTAGAACTGTGCCTAGTTCGCCCACCGTTAATAAGCTAGGGGGACGCAACATTGGCATGGGTTCTGCCGTTTTAATATATTCAGGTAGGGCTATAATTCTAATGCGATCGCCTACCTTGATTTTTTTTTGTTCGCTGTTCATTATTAAACTTATTGTTTGCTAGTAAATGTTTACATTCCTGCATTGGCATCGGTCAGACTAGACTTTTTCACTTTGGTTAAGATTTTATCTTTATGTTTTTCCAACTCTTGTTTTAAAACGTTTTTTGCCATTTTAAGATCGCCGACACTCCTAGTTACTTCGCTAAGATTTGCCCACTGACTTAACATTTTACGATAGCGATCGTTTACGGTAGATTTCAAAATATGTTGGCACTGTTGAGGTTTGTCCAAAGCATATAGCAAAATACGATAGTTTCCTTCTCTAGCCAAGGCACGAGTAATTTGCTGACCTTTATTAGATTTTAGGTCTAAATAGCAAGGAAGCCACTTTGGACCGTGTTTTTGATTGTAAAGCAAAGTAATCCAAAGAAGAGTAGGATGAGGATGATTTAAATACAAAAATTGATTGTAGCGAGTGCTTGATATCCTATTTTCCAGACCTTCTTGATCCAACATCACACAGAGAACAGGTGCTTCTTCTAAGGGTGTCTCAATCAGCTGAGAAAATACTATTTTGCGTAGTGGTTTGTTTGCTGGCCAAGGTGTTTGTAGACAAATATCGGTTGTGGAAGATGCTGCATTAATTGTTTTATCTTCAAAAGATTTTTGGTAGTCAACAGTATCTTCTTCTGCTTTATACTTTTCTTCTGAAGCAGAATTTTGTCCGAGACTGGGATTGGTAGGATAGGCTTTGGGAGACGATTCAAACCTTTCTAAAATATCTAAGATTTCTCGCGCACTTTGAGGTCGCTCTTCTCTTTCCTTTGCCAGACAGCTAAATACCAAATCTTGCAATTCTCGAGGCAAACCTAGTCTGTCGCAAAATGGTTCTGGTTTGAAATTGTGGTGTGCCTGATACCATCCACCAAAAGAAGAATTTTGGGGCAGCAAAGGCATATCCATAGTAAGCATTTCGTACATCATCACGCCCAAGCTATAAATATCAGAACGATGATCTAACTCTTTACCCTCCATTTGCTCTGGAGAACAGTATGCCAATGTGCCCATGAAAGATTGGGTCTGATTCGCGCTAGCTTGAACTAATTTAGCAATACCAAAATCAAGAATTTTTGCTGCTTCTCCTAGAGTGGGATCTTGAATGACAATAATATTGCTAGGTTTAATATCTCGATGAATAATATGAGATAGTTCGCCATTAAAATAAATACCTTGATGTGCAGATTCTAAGCCAAGACATACGTGACGAGTCAAGGTAAGAAATCGATTTAGAGGAAGAGGTTGATAAGCAATTAGATCGTTAATGCTGTCTCCTGAAAGGAATTCCATCACGTAAAAGGGAGAATTATGTTCGTCTACCCCATAGTCTTTCACTCTAACCACATGAATACTTTTTTCACCTAAAAGAGCGGATATTGTGGCTTCTCGCTCAAAACGCTCGCGCATGTTGTCATTGAGTAAAGCATGAGACAAAAATTTAACTGCGACAGTTACGCCACCCAACACGGTGTCTTTGGCTCGATAAACTCTACCCATAGCACCTTCGCCAACTAAGTCACACAATTCATAGCGATTAGCTAGCATGCGACCGAAATAAGTGTCTTTGTTCATAATTTGGTAACTGATTTGGGGTTTTAACTCTCGCGTACTGCGGCTTATGAGTCGTGGCTTCTTTTGAGAAAAGCCTGTGTTTTGCGTAACCGAAGCAAATCTTTTAGAGCCTTTTGGCATCTATTTTAGATATACCTATGGATAACGCAGCGTCAATTGTCAAAACTACTCAGATTTATCAATTTGACCTAATTAGCGGCTTAAAATGGCTTCTATAGTGTGTTTGACGCTATGACCCTTTAAGATGCTGCTAGTTAAATGATAGGTATTGCTATCTGCGCGATAAAAAGTATCTATTCCTTTTTCTTGAGAAGTAGTTCCAATAAACCAGTAATATTGAATGATAGATTGGAATCCGAGTCTACCCTCTCCTTCAATATTCCCCAAAAGACTGTGTTGAGAAACATAAGTATAATATTTTTCTTCGTAATTTAAGTTTCCTCGGCATTGATAGGCGATTTTAGTCGCTTTTTCGTCATTACAAGTTAGCTGGGTGGTTATTTTGAACCAGTTTTCTCTTTTCCAAGCAGTTTGTATAACTCCTTCAATTGGAATTGGTGCCAGATTTGGTTTGAACCAATTACCTTTTACATTCCATAAGCCTGATTCTAGTAAGAAACTATGAGCCATAAATTTATCCTCATAATTTAGGATTGAGTCTGAAAATTAGTAGTAGGGTGAATTGATAATCGGCTTTATTTGTCAGAAATATTACCCAATAATGTTGGTTTGCTTGCTCCTGTGACTTGAGGCAAATTACCAGTAATAGAATTAATTCTCCAGTAAGCCAAAACAGCAAATGCGATCGCTTCCTTGAAATTGCTATCAATTCCTACTTCATCTGTCGTCATGATGCTTGTCGATGTTAACTCAGCTTGTAAGCGTTGTCTCAGATATAATTTTTTACTTCCTCCACCACACAATAGTACTTCGTCAGGCATTTGAGGAAAAAACCGTCTATAGCTATCAATAATTGAGGCTATGGTTAATTCTGCTAAGGTAGCAAGGCGGTCGCTATCTTTTAAGTTTGCTTGCTCCATATCTTGCCAACATCGAGCTAAATAATCAGCACTAAATAATTCACGTCCTGTAGATTTGGGCGGCAAGGCTTGGAAAAAATCTTGTTGTAACCATTGATTTACCATTTTGCGGTCTGGTGTACCCTGAGCAGCCCATTGTCCCTGATGGTCATAGGTTTGAGTCCCATTCGTCAGACGAGCTATGGCTAAGTCCAAAAGAGCATTTCCAGGTCCTGTATCCCAACCACATACTTTATGCGACCAATTAGAAATTTGAGTGGGGGGTATATATGCCACATTACCAATACCGCCAATATTTTGAATTGCCCTAGTTTTGGTAGGGTGGGCTAATAAGCAAGCGTCTATTTTGGGAACTAGTGGCGCGCCTTCTCCTCCCAAGGCAATATCGGCTACGCGAAAATCACTAACGGTTTTAATATTAGTCAGGCGAGCGATTAAATCTCCGCGTCCTAGCTGCAAACTATAGCCCAATTGACCATGAGATGGTGGTTGATGATACACAGTTTGACCATGAGAACCGATCAATTCTGCTTCAGGGTGATTTTCTTGAATTTTTTGAGCAGCTTGAGCAAATTGCAAAGCGATCGCATTATCTAAGGTTGCCAACTCCTCCATCGCAATTTCTTTGCCAGCACATACGGCTAATATTCTGCTTCTCAATTTTTGAGGATAGGCAAAAGTTTCACCTGATAGTAAGATCACCTGAAGATCTGTTTCTTCGCCCCTAATCTCTACTAAAGCGGCATCAATACCATCTACCGAAGTGCCGCTCATTAAACCAATAACTCTCATATTCTTAAGCCTTAGAGTATTTTCTTGAGGAAAAGCTCAATCCTAACTTATTCTTATTTAAAATTTTGATAGTTAGCGATCGCCAAAATAATCAATTGTTGACAATTATTCTAAAATCTTTAATGTTTATTCCAGAGAAATACTGAATAAACTTGCTAAATGGTAGATAGTAATATTTAATCAATCTGGACTTATATAAATAATTATTGCGAGGAATCAATATTAATGCTTAATAAAGTTTCAGAACAGAAAGCACATACTATTAGATATGTTTTAGTAGTAGGCTGGATTATATTAATCGCCTCTCTGTTTTTCGATCCGATATCAGCTGCCCTAACTGACCCCAATACTAGTTTTTTTAGTCCTTTAAAAGATAATTTAATTAACCTTGCTCAAGATCCTCAAACTTGTATCAAGGTTCAAAATCAGTGTCTTTTAGGAACTCCCTATCAGGCTGGGGCAAGGATTTTTTGGGGCTTTGTTGTTCCTGCGGGATTTGGCATAATTTTTGTCTTGGGACATGAATTTTGGCGTAGAATTTGTCCTTTATATTTTTTATCTCAAATACCCCGCGCTTTGGGTATGAAGCCAAAAAAGCAAATTGCTCAAAACAAATGGTTAATTGAAAATCACCTATATTTACAGTTCGCTTTGCTCTTTATTGGACTCAATATGCAAATTTTATTTGTTAATTCTGCACGTCCTGTTTTGGGTGGATTTTTGCTTTTGACGATTGGTTCGGCGATCGTGATGAATTTATTTTATGGTGGTCGTGGCTGGTGTCATTATGTCTGCCCTTTTGGCATGGTGCAAATGGTCTTAACTGGACCTAGAGGACTTTTAGGTAGTGAAGCTCAAAAAGAGCCGCCAAGAACCATTACTCAGTCTATGTGCCGTACTTTTGACAAGGAAACTAACACAGAAAAAATTACCTGTATTAGCTGCAAGTCACCCTGTATGGATATTGATTCGGAAAAAGCCTATTGGGAACAAATCAACAAACCAGGTAGAAAGCTAGTTCAATATGGCTATTTAGGACTGGTTTGCGGTTATTTTATTTATTATTTCTTATATGCAGGCAACTTTAAATATTATTTCTCTGGTGCTTGGACTCATGAAGCTGGTCAGGTAGGCAAAATCTTTAATCCTGGCTTTTATATTGCAGGACAAGCAATTCCCATTCCCAAATTAGTTGCTAGTCCCCTAACTTTGGGATTAATGGTTGCTATTTTTTATTTTGGTATTACTCAAATAGAAGAAATCTGCGGTACTTATCTTAAAAAACAATATCCTAACTTAGATCGCCATATTATTGTGCATCGAGTCTTCACTGTAGTCACTTTTCTGGCGGTTAACTTTTTTTATGTGTATGGTGGTCGTCCTGAAATTTTGCGTTTCCCTTTCATTGTGCAAATGATTTTTAATGGGTTAGTAGTTTTAGTAAGTACTCTGTGGGTAGTACGAACCTGGGGACGCACCGACATTCAATATAAAAAAGAAAGTATTGCTGATAAACTACGTCGTCAGTTGAAAAAGCTCAAAATCGACTTTACCAAAGTCCTCGGAGGACGTACTTTAGACGACCTTGAAGCCGATGAACTAGACTTACTAGCTCATGTTGTTCCCCAAGTAACCAAACAAGATCGAATTAATGTTTATCGGGGTGTCTTAGAAGAGTCATTACAGTCAGGTAGTATTGAAGCAAGCAACAGTTTGAACTCTCTAGAGCCTGTAAGACAAAGACTAGAAATAACAGAAGAAGAACACTATGCTCTGTTGACCGAACTAGGCATAGACGATCCTAGTTTACTTAGATCGCCTCAAGAGTATAGTCAGGAAGACCGTTTGAGAATTGAAAGCTATAAAGAAGCGATCGCAGGAATACTTCAAGAGTTGGTAGATAGTGGAATGCCTGTTCTAGAAGCAGTAGAAGCTAGAACTAGACAAATTACCAATCTCAAAAATGAATACAACATTAACAAACAAGAACACTTTCAGGTATTGAGTGGACTGTTTGATGCCTTACGTCCCAAAGCCGAAAAACTTTTGGCACTATTACAAACAGAAAATTCTCGTTATCAGGTAATTAGCAACTTTCAACCCCGCAGCAACTCTTCTGTATTTGTGCTGTTGCAAAAACTTTTACTAGCAAAACAGCAGCTAATTCTGCGCCCTTTATTGGCAGTATTAGAACTACTCAACGACGAACCAGACGCAATGCAGCTAGCCAAGAGAACTGGGGTTGTGGCTAGTGATGCGATCGCTTTAATTGTGGCAACTGAACCCCAATGGCAACAACGTTTGAATTCCAATTTATATAGAGAAATTATTCCTAAAGGGGGAAGAAACAATACTCAAGCAACTGTCATAAAAGATGGTGGTACACAAACAAGATTGCGTAGTCGATCTCTTTCGGATCGAGCGGTGGGTAATGCTCTTTTAGAATTGTTGCAAGAACCTAATCCTATTACCGAATCAGCCAGTCTTTATGCTCTTGCTCAGTTAAATCGCGAGAAAGGAATAGCTCAGGCTCAAAAAATATTACAACAGCCATTGCAAAACGATTTAGTTAAAAATACCGCTGCCAGTATTTTGGGTCAATCTCTCAACACATCGGTTATCGAACAATTGCTGAGTATGTCAGCAAAACCTTATTTTCAAACTATGACACCAGAACAACTGCTGGCTTTGTTAAATCAGGCACAGCAAAATCATCAAGACATTACTGAAATTGCTCCTCCAAGTAAATAAACTCACCAAAATTATTATTTATATAGAAACTAGAGCCAATGCCCGAAATTATTATCATTGATACTAGAAAACCTCAAGAAACCAAATCAATTGCGATCGCGCCCGAACAACAGCTAAATCAGGAGTGTCTTGTGGGTCGAGACGATCGCTGTTGTATTGTTTTGAATGATTCTTTAGCCAGCCGAATCCACGGCAAAATTGCTTATCGTAATGGCAAAAACTACTACAGCGATATGGGCAGTAGAAACTATTCAAAAGTTAATAATATAGATGCTCAACTTAATCAAGAATATGCTCTAAAGCCATCAGATACTATTACTTTGGGCAATCACTTGCTTTGGGTAAAAGCGATCGCAGGGGTAGAAGTTGCTGCATCACAGCCTCTATCGCCCAAACAGTATATGCCTTTGGCGAATGTTGATCCCACGACCTTAGAAACCTGGACTCAAGGAACAAAGCAGTTGCTGAACCTCCTGTTAAATTTAGCTATCAACCAGGGCAGTTTATTACTCTTAGCCTCGGTATAGAAGGTAAAAATATTAAACGCTCCTATTCCATCTCTTCTACTCCTTCTCGCCCTCACAGTATAGAAATTACCGTTAAGCGATTTCCCGCTCCTGATAATGAACCTAGCACACCTCCTGGGTTAGTTAGTAACTGGCTACACGACAATTTAAAGGTTGGAAGTCGAGTGGAAGTCAATGCGCCAATGGGGAAATTTACTAATTTTGCCAATCCTGCTAATAAGCTTTTGCTAATTTCAGCAGGTAGTGGAATTACCCCCATGATGTCTATGTCTCGTTGGATTTGCGACACCATATCCGATGTAGATATTGTTTTTCTTCATAGTGCCAAAAGTCCTGAAGATATCATTTTTCGACAAGAGCTAGAAATGATGACGACTCGATATTCTAAATTCAAACTAGCTATTACTGTAACTCGTCCTGTACCTGGTCAGCCTTGGTATGGATATACAGGGAGAATTAATGAAACTATTTTACCTGCGATCGCTGCTGACTATAAAGATCGTACTGTATATGTGTGTGGTCCTAATTCTTTTATGGAAGCAACCAAAGAACTTCTACAAAAAATTAGCTTTCCCATGGAAAACTATTATGAAGAAAGCTTTGGCGGGGCGAAAAAGAAGAAAAAATTAGCTACTCCCACAACTCCTGCTGGCGATCGCACATCTATCTTCCAGCCTACATCTGCTCCTGTTTCTCCAGCACCAGTAAAACCTCCCGCTACTAGATCTGCTCCTGTTCCACCTGTCACACCCGAACCTGTCGAACCAGAATCTGTAATTACTCCACCAACTGTCGCTCCCACCTCCATATTTTCGCCACCCATGACATCTATGGCGTCTGCGCCAGTTCAACCTCATGCCCCCGCTCCTGCTGCCCCTAAACCTGCTACTACATCTGGCTCTGTAGTTGTATTATCTAAGTCTGGACAAGAAATTGCTTGCGATGGAGAAGAGGCTATTTTAGATGTTGCTGAAGCAGAAGGTGCAGACTTACCTTTTGGTTGTCGTATGGGTGCTTGTGGAGCTTGTAAAGTCTAAAAAATTAAAGGTGAAGTTATTTATGATGATGATGTTGATTGTGAAGATGGTTTTGTATATACTTGTGTCGCTCGTCCAGTAGGGAAAGTAATTATTGAAGCGTAAGTATTAGTTGTTTTTATAGATTTAAGCGATCGCTTCTAGATTAAACGCGATCGCTTTTTCTAGAAATAGACGATCAATATCTTTTGATTTTTATGTTGGGTTGACTTTCAGGAGAGCCAAAAATGCTAATCCAAATATCTTTTAAACTTTTTGATTGAATCATGTATTTACCTATACGCTGATACTCGATCACATTAATTTTAACTGGATTATTGGTATTTATGTTTTCTGTTAGTCCATATACTGGCTTCTCATTTTCTGATTGATATGTACCAAATAAACGATCCCAAATCATGAAAATAGCTCCATAATTTTTATCTACGTAATGACAATTAGAAGCATGATGCACCCGATGTAGAGCGGGAGTATTAACGATCTTATCTAAAATTCTTAAACTACCTATTTTTTGCGTATGAATCCAGGTTTGATATGCAGTAGTAATTTGAAGAGCAACCAAGATTAGCATCGGATCGAAGCCCAGCAATGCCATTGGAATATAGAAAATCCAGAAAAAACAAGTTTCAATCCAAGATAACCTTAAAGCTACCGTATAGTTGTAATCCGTCGAACTATGATGAACGCTGTGGTATGCCCAGAAAAAGCGAATTCGATGTTCGGCTCGATGTTCCCAATAATAAATAAAATCGGCGATCGCAATAGCTAAAATTAATGTCCAAATGTTTGTTTCAACCTCCATTAAACTAAACTGGCTAAAAAACTCTAAGCTATTGAAAACAATAAAATAAACTGCTGCTAAACTAGTAAACCCATATACGAATGCGATCGCAATATTGGCAACCGTATCTTTGTAATTGCGCCGATTGCGATAAGTAATGTCAATCCCCATCTCGATCGTTGCCAAGATTATTAAAATAACGAAATCTATTTCTTCAATTGATTTGCCTAGCTCATTAATGTCTATCATTGTGTTTTCTTTAATAACATGTTGTATGTTTTATTTTTAATCGAGCGATCGTTATAAAAAAGCGTAAAAATATTTATACTTTTTGATTATGCTGAAATATGCTTTTCAAAATAAGCAATGAGCATCTGAGTTAGTAATTCGATTTGAACTGCAAAAGAATCTGAATTATCGATTTGATTAATTGATATTCCATCAACTAAAATCCAGATAAATTTAGCTACTTGAGGATTATTGAGATCGAGCAATTCTGATATGGCTTGCTCATAACGAGAATCAATCTGCAACAGCAAATTATCGCTGACTTTGTATGCCGAACAATATTGACAAAAATCAATCCAAATTACTGCTTGTTTAATAATATATTCTTGGTTTTCAATTAATATTTGACCTAAAGCCTCAATTCGCTGGGATCTAGTTTGATTTTTATCTACTTGTTTGATAACTTCCATGTCTTGTCGGCAAATTTGTTCTACTAATTGTTCAAACAACACCTGTTTATTAGGAAAGTAATGATACAAAGTACCCGTTGATACTCCCAATTCTTTGGCTATTTGCCTGGTGGTCACATTGGCGTAGCCTTTTTCGGCAAATAAATCGAAGCACTTACTAAGGAGTTCTTGACGATATTGCTGGACATCAATTATTTTTGGCATTTTTATATCGAACGCTCGTTATATTATATAGCAAGTATTTGGAATAAAGCAAACATGACAACAAGAGCGATCGCTTTTTTATAGTTTTTGAAATGCAGGTCAAATTTTTAATGCTATTATTTGCTAGTCAATCCACGAACTATATTTGCTAATCTTTTAGCACTATCTGTAACAGCTAAATTCTGAGCTTTAGCTGCCATTTGCGTCAGTAATTCAGGAGATTTTAACCATAGGGAGACTTGTTCTTCTAGAATCTCTGGGGTTAACTCTGATTGCTGATAGACTACGGCTGCTCCAGCGTCAACTAATTCTTTGGCGTTATACGTTTGATGATCTTCTGCTGCATAAGGATAGGGAATTAAGATGGCAGGAGTACTGGTAAAGGCTAGTTCGGTAATTGTACCCGCACCCGATCTGCCAATAGCGAGGTTTGCTCTTTGTAATAATCCCGCCATGTTAGCTGAAAAAGCCATAGGGATGTAGTTAGGATGTTGAAGACTATTTTCATCGGGGTCATTTTTACCAGTTAGATGAACTACATAAGCACCCAAATCAAACCAGGCTGGTGCAGCAGCCCTAACTAGTTTATTTATGGCTACTGCACCTTGAGAACCACCTGATACTAAAATAACAGGAGCTTCATCTGGAATATTAAGATCCAAAGCCTGGGGAGTAAGAAACTGCGATCGCACAGGCGTACTTACATGAACTGTTTTCGCCTGGGGTAAATATTGAGATGTTCCTGTAAAACCTAAAGCTACTACATCACACCAGCGACTCAGCAACTTGGTAACCTTACCAGGAATGTAGTTAGATTCATGAATCACCGCAGGTTTTTTTTGTAGGCGGGCAGCTAAAATAGCAGGTGCTGCTATGTATCCTCCTGTGGTGAAGACAACATCTATTTGATGTTCTTTAATTAATTTTTGAGTTTGGAAGATAGATGTAATAAAGCCTAAAATGATTTTGAGAGTCTTCAGGCTAAACTTTTGCTGAAAGCCTTCTACAGAAATAATATTGAGGGGATATTTATCTGGGACAAGACTAGTTTCCAGACGATTTGCTGTGCCTAACCATTCTATTTCGTAATCAGGCAGTTGTTGCGCTAAAGCGATCGCGGGAAATAAATGTCCTCCTGTACCACTAGCTGCTATTAGTATACGAGTCGGAGATGATGTCACAGATATTAACTCCCAGTCTTAAAACAGTTCCACCATATTAAACAATAAATAAATTTTTTTGGCAGAAGTTTGTTTTAGAGTTCAAAGCTAGATAATTTGGCAATGTCGATCTTTAATAATGCACGAAAAAGCTATACAAGATTTATTCCATAGAATATCAAATTGCGATCGCAATTTAGTTTTGATCTTAAATCAGGATACTGTTGAGCGATATATTCAAGCAATATCTCTGCATCTCCCCCAGTCAAAATGATTCGGCTATCGGAATATTTTTGTAACCAAGTTTCGATATAACTATAGATACCTGCAATAGCTGTATAGATGATACCGCTGGCGATCGCATTTTTAGTATCGGATGCCCATCGTGGAGGTAGATTCGGAGGGAGTTCTACTCTAGGCTTGTCTGCGGTTTTTTGCTTTATGGTAATAAATTGCGATCGCAATCCTGGTAATATTGCCCCACCAATCAATTCTTTTTGTTTGTTTACTCCTGTAAAAGTTAGGGCTGTTCCTCCATCAATTACTAGACAAGGATAGTTGTAGGTTTCTCCTGCTGCCCATACTGCCAATGCACGATCTATTCCCAATGTGGCGTAAATATTATTTAACTTGATATCTTTTAAAGTTATAACCTGAAAAGTAGCATAATTTTCCCAAAATTCTGTCTGTTTATGCACAACAGAAGCTATTTTAATCGGAATTAAGGTCAAATTTTGTTTGATAAATTTTGGCAATAGAAATTTTGCGGGAATCAAATTATTTTGAATTTTTTTTGATAAGTGGGGAGTATCCCAGGTTTCTATAAGACAATTGCCCTCAAACCATGCCCAATGAAGCCTAGAATTACCAGCAACCAAGGCTAACTCTTGCTTTTTGGTTGAATAATTTTTGTTTTTATTCGCCATTGATTACCGCTTGTAAAAAATATATCTTAAGTCAGATGTCACTATATTTTTGGCGTACTATACTTCTTTCCATTAAATTATTAAATCTAGAGTAGGCTGTATAAATCAAGTTTTACAAGTAAATAAATTATTTTCAGGAAATCTTAATTTTAAAAATCAAAAATCATGTAAAGCAATTATTATTACAGAATTTTCTATTAAAAATTTAATAATTTTTTATTACTAACATCAATAGGTATTAAAAAGTAATGTTCAATTTACTTAATGTTCTATTTGCTTTTATTATGGTGGGAGTATTACTTCTAATTGCCAGAGTAATTAAGCATAAAGTAAAAATATTTCAAACCCTTTATATACCCGAATCAATTATTGCAGGCGCGATCGCCTTACTATTGGGAACAGGAGCTTTAGGAGCGATCGCTGTTTCAGCGGGTGCTAGTCCTGATTCTTATATTGCAGGGGGTTTGTTTCCTGAAGAGATGAGAACGGTTTGGTCTCAAGCACCAGGGGTATTTATAAATATTGTTTTTGCCGCATTATTTTTGGGGGAACATATTCCCAATCCAAAAGAAATTTGGCGCAAAACCGCACCTCAAGTAGCATTTGGTCAAACTATAGCCTGGGGACAGTATGTAATTGGTATTTTAGTGACATTAGTCATATTAATCCCTTTATTTGGCATCAATCCCATTGCAGGTGCGTTGATTGAAATTGGTTTTGAAGGCGGACACGGTACAGCGGGAGGAATGTCCAATACCCTGAGTGAATTAGGCTTTGCTGAAGGAGGAGATTTGGCTCTGGGATTGGCTACTGTTGGTATTGTTTCGGGAATTATCTTTGGTACGGTTTTAGCCCATTGGGGTCGTCAAAAAGGCTACATTCAATCCGAACCTATTGCTGTTGAAGATGGTGACGCGCAGTTTCAAGAAACAGCTTCTACCGAACCCAGCAGTGATCTAGCTAAAAGATCGCGGTTGATGCAGAATTTCTTAATCGATCCTTTGTCTTTAAACTTTGGTTTTACAGGATTGGCGATCGCAATTGGTTGGATAATTTTGCAAGTACTCACCCTAATTGAATCGGCTACTTGGGGACGAGGGGGTTTAGAGTTAATTGGTGCAGTACCCCTCTTTCCCATGGCGTTAATTGGCGGAATTATTATTCAGGTAGTCATGAAACGTCTAGATCTTGATGTTTTAGTTATCAGAAGACTACAGGAAAGAATTGCAGGGGTAGCGTTAGATCTTTTGGTGGTAACGGCATTAGCATCAATTAATCTAGCTGTTTTGGGCGCAAACATCGGCGTATTTTTAATACTATCCGTTGTTGGTATTGCTTGGAACGTTTTATCCTTCATGTATATCGCACCCCGCATGCTACCAGTATATTGGTTTGAGCGTGGTATTGGAGATATGGGACAGTCAATGGGCGTAACTGCTACGGGGATTCTATTGATTCGTATGGTCGATTCAGAAAATCGTACAGGTGCTTTTGAAAGCTTTGCATACAAGCAACTGTTCTTTGAACCCATCGTTGGTGGTGGTTTATTTACCGCTGCTGCACCAGCTTTAATTGCTCGCTTTGGTTTAATACCAGTTTTATTGTTGACGGCGGGGTTACTTGCTTTCTGGCTTATTTTTGGTATTGTCAACTGTAAACGAACTATCTAAATTCTACATGTAGTTCAAGCTTCCGCATAATTACAATCTACTTCTGGTAGGTAAAGCACTAGCAATAAAATACTAGAGAATAGGTGAAGTTGCATCCTTTGGGGCAAGGAAGAAATTCTTTGTTCCTTTTTTTGTTAGGCTATTTACTAATTAGTCATGGCTGATAATGTTACTCTTTGATTAGAGTCTAAGTAAATACACCGATGAGTGAGAATCAAGACCAATTGATACAGCAGTTATCTGCAATTCAGCAACAGTTAAGTCAGCTTACCAGCCGTTTTGATAATCTAGAGAATAATCTGGGAGAAGTATCTCGCTTACCCGCTAAAATATCTCAGTTAGAAGATGACTTAATGCTTTTGGGCGATCGCTATCGCTATAAAGATCTGCAAAAGTATTTGGCAGAAGAAAATTGGTTTGAGGCTGATTGGGAAACTATTAGGTTAATTCTGGCGGTTACATCTAAGGAAATTGAAGAACTCACACCAGAAGATATTCAGCATTTTCCATGTAACGATCTGATGGTAATAGATCGTCTATGGACAAAATATAGTGATGGTCGTTTTGGTTTTAGCCTCCAACTAAAAGCCTATCAAGAATTAGGCGGTACTTTTGATACTACCGTAGAACAAAACCAGCAGCTAATTGAAACCTGGGGTGAAGGATTGGGGTGGCGCAAAAATGATCGCTGGCTTCCCTGTAAAGAATTAGACTTTAGCCTTAATGCCCCTGTAGGTTGTCTTCCTTCTCGTTGGTGGAATTCCCCTTATGGTTCAAAGATGACCAATTTCTTTTTGGGTCGCTTGATTACCTGCGAAATTTAATTGTTAATTGTCAAGTGTTGATTGAATAATGGCTAATCTCGATTTAGACAATAGTTTAACTACCGTAATTATCATTTTTACGGTCAAACCCGAACAGCAGCAAGAACTTATTGAAACGATTAAAAAATTTTTAGGAACAGTAAAGAATCAGCCAGGCTTTGTTTGTGCCAACCTACATAAAAGTACCGATGGTGTAAAGGTTGCTAACTATGCTCAATGGTCTAGTGTCGAAACTTTTAAAGCTTTTAGAGATAACAAAGAAGTTCAAGCAAAAGCGGCAAAATTATTTGAATTTGATACTCCCGATTCTCATGTTTATGAAATAGTAGCATCAGAATCTAAAGTAGGTACGCCCAAAATAAAAGAGGGAGAATATATTACTCACTTTGCAGAATTTAGTCTGCAACCCCAAAATCAGCCCAAAATGATAGAGCTAGCGAAAAAACATATTAAACCTGCAATGGAACAGCCAGGGTTAATTTCAGCCACCTTTCACCGCAGTCTAGATGGTACTCGCGTAATTAATTACGGACAGTGGAAAGATGAAAAGGCGATCGCCCAATTAACCAAACAACCAGGATTTGGTAAAGAAAAACCCTATTGGGATGGTATTGCCGATAACGAATACCACCTATACGAAGTAGTTCATACAGCCAACTGATAACTAATAACTAATAACTGATAACTTAAACATGGCTAAACCAACTATCTTGACCGTTGACGACGATCGCGAGGTACTACAGGCGATCGCCAGAGATCTTAGAAAACAATATGGCGATCGCTTTCGCATCGTGCGGGCTGATTCTGGTGCGGCAGCAATCGCCGCCCTAGAGCAGCTTAAGATACGTAATGAAACAGTGGCTTTATTACTGACTGACCAAAGAATGCCCGACATGAATGGGGTCGAATTTATCGAAAAAGCTGCACCCATGTTTCCCAAAGCAAAGCGGGTTTTACTTACGGCTTATGCCGATACCAACGCTGCAATTAAAGCCATCAATACCGCTAGGTTAGATTATTATCTCCTCAAGCCCTGGGACCCTCCAGAAGAAAAGCTATATCCAGTTTTAGACGATTTATTAGACGATTGGTTAGCAGTGTATCGTCCTGCCTTTGAAGGAATTAGGGTAATTGGCGATCGTTGGTCGCCCTGTTCCCATAATGTTAAAGATTTCTTGGCTCGTAACCAAATTCCTTATCAGTGGATGGATGTAGAAATTGAAGATGAAGCTACAAAGCTGATCGATTATGTATCAAACGGTAGTAAGCCAAGCTTACCCTTGGTATTATTTCCCAACGGCGATAAATTAGAACAGCCCAGCAATCTAGAAGTTGCCGAAAAAATTGGACTGCAAACTCAAGCAGAAAAGCCTTTTTATGACCTTGTAATTGTGGGAGGAGGTCCTGCAGGTTTGGCAGCAGCAGTATATGGGGCATCGGAAGGACTTAGTACAGTAATGATCGAAAGATCTGCCCCAGGAGGACAGGCTGGTTCGAGTTCTCGGATTGAAAACTATTTAGGTTTTCCCGTGGGCTTGAGCGGGGATGACTTGGCAAGAAGAGGTGTGACTCAAGCAAAGCGATTTGGAGTAGAAATTCTGACCCCCCAAGAAGTGGTGGGACTGGAAATTAATGACCCTTATCGAGTTGTTAAGTTAAAAGATGGCAGTGAAATTAACTGTCATGCCTTGTTATTGGCTACAGGGGTCTATTGGCGCAGATTGACTTTACCAGGATGCGATCGCCTTACAGGTAGAGGTATCTACTAAGGTGCAGCAACAACAGAAGCCTTAGCCTGTCAGGACGAACATATTTATCTGGTAGGTGGGGCAAATTCTGCGGGACAAGCAGCAATGTATTTTTCCAAATATGCCGCAAAAGTTTCTATGCTGGTGCGGGGAGAATCTTTAACCAAAAGCATGTCTCAATATCTAATCGAGCAAATCGATGCAACAGATAATATTGAAGTCTTAGCCCATACAGAAGTCGCGGAAATACATGGCGAAAACAGCCTAGCAGGACTAACTTTATTCCACAACGATACGGGAGAAAAAGAAGAGGTAGAAACCAAATCTTTATTTATTTTTATTGGTGCCAAACCAGAAACTGAATGGTTGGCTGGAGTCGTGGCAAGAGATGAGAGAGGCATTGTTTATGCAGGGGCAGACTTAAAGAAAAGCGAAGACCCTAAAGGTCAACACGGTTTATTAATCTACACCCAGCGTAATCGCGATCCTTTTTTATTAGAAACTAGTGTTCCTGGTATATTTGTGGCAGGAGATGTTCGACACAATTCAGTCAAGCGCGTAGCTTCTGGGGTAGGAGAAGGTTCGATCTCCATTATGTTTGTACATCGTTATTTAGCCGAAGTCGGCGCATAAAAGCGATCGCCCAAAGGTGTTCCACGAGTAATAAGTAATAAGTAATACCCTAAAAGATACCGCAAGCATAAGTAACCGCAAGCATAAGTAATAGAGGTAACTGCGATTTAGCTTAACTTGTCACAAATGACTAATGACCAATGACCAATAACTAACAACCAATGACTTATTTCCGCCCTGTGATCGCCCAAATGCAAGGTTATATTCCTGGGGAACAACCAAAACCAGAAACGCCGATTATTAAGCTCAATACTAATGAAAATCCTTATCCTCCTTCACCCAAGGCATTAGAAGTTCTTCATAACTTGGATAGTGAATGGTTGCGACGCTACCCCGATCCTTATGCCCGTGATTTTTGTAACTCCGTTAGTAAAGCGTTGGATGTTCCTGCTGATTGGATTTTGGTAACTAACGGCAGCGACGATCTATTAAATATTTTAATTCGTTCTTGTGCAGAAGGAAAAGAGCGCAAGGTAGTTTATCCCATGCCTTCTTATGTGTTGTATCGTACTCTTGCGGCTATCCAGCCTGCGGAAGTTGTAGAAGTTCCTTATTCTGAAGATTATCACCTACCCATAGATGAATTGGTTGGCGCGGATGGTGCAGTAACTTTGATTGCCACTCCCAACAGCCCTTCTGGTCACATTGTACCTTTAGAAGATTTACGTACTTTAGCAAGCAAAGTATCGGGAATATTAGCTATTGATGAAGCCTATGTAGATTTTGCTGACTACTCTGCATTATCTATAGTAGAAGAGTTTGATAACGTTATTATTTTACGTACCCATTCTAAAGGATATTCTTTAGCAGGCTTACGCCTTGGCTTTGGTATTGCCAATCCAAATCTACTATCGGGTTTATTTAAAGTAAAAGATAGTTATAACGTAGATGCGATCGCTATTTTGGTGGGTGCAGCAGCAATACAAGATCAAGAGTATAAAAATAGCTGTGCAGAAAAAGTAAAGCGATCGCGTTTTTTGCTCAAGCAAAATTTAAATAATATGGGCTTTGAGGTTAGGGATTCTCAAGGAAACTTTTTATTAGCAACTCCGCCAAATAATCAGGCTCAAGACATTTATCTATACTTAAAACAAAACAATATTTTAGTTCGCTATTTTAATTTGCCAGGATTGGATGATAAGCTGCGCGTTACTGTGGGGACAGACATACAAAATGACAAATTGCTAACAGAAATGGCAAACTATAAACTACAACCCTAGTATTTATATAGATTTGAATTTATAGTTTGCGACTGTAGTAACTTAATTATTCAAGTTAGTTCAATCTGCCATAGTTTGATCGGCACTATCTAAATTCAAACGATTATTATCTCGTTCTTCTAGTCTATCTTTCAAGCCAAGTTCATCGCGATCGCTCATTTCTAAACCCGCTTCTCTGCCAAGTTTGTCAACGTCGTTCATTTCTAAATTTGCTTCTCTATTTACTTTATCTGCATCATTTGCTTCTGCAATAGGTTGAGTTTGAGCAAATTTTTCCGCGCCTGTATTCATAATATTTAGTCTCTTAATACAACATTAAATGTCAGATACTAACTCAATACGCGATGTACAACTTATAGAGACGATTAATCTTCTCTCCCCTTATAAAAGGAGGCTGGGATCTTTAAAAGTCGCACAGGGCGTAACTCAATAGAATTGCACCTTACTAGCTTTCTACATACATCAATGCTTATAAGCAAGCATCATTAGTAGTTTTTCAACTGTTTGTCAAAGCATCAAGCTGGTTATCTACTGCTTCTACATAAGATTCATCTTCCATTGCGCCAGGAGACAATTCACCAGTCTCAATTGCTGCATTAATTAAATCTTCAGCAGTCAATTCTCCTGTCTCGTAATTACTAATTAAAGTGGCGTAACTATTAATACCTGCCTCTTCAAAATCTCCTCTGTATGCAGAACTTACCAAATTAAATGCTTCAGTTCTTCTAACATCATAGTTATTTATATCACTAGACTGATACTCTTCTAGCTTTTCCTCTGTACGAGTATCAGGATCTGCAATTTCATCTCAGACTGAACTGGATCCACATCTTCCTCTACCTCATAGTTGGAAGTGTCTAACTCTGTTTCGGTCAAGTCTTCATACTTTTCTATCCTAGTATCATTAGGTTTGTCAGAAGCCTGTGCAGTTGCATTTGGCACAGTCAAGATAGCTGAAGAAAGTAGCAACAAGCTACCAATTGTCAATTTCTTAATCATAATAATATTTTTCAGTTGTCTTTCTTTCGATAAGCTCTTTTTCTGTTCATAAAAGGAAAGCTTAAAATTATTTGGTGGATTTAGAATATGGGCTAAAACCTGATTGAATTAACCCAAAACTCCCTTTACACCAATCATTAGATGAGTAATATCTTATTAAGACTCTCTACCTTCTGTCGCACCTTCAATAGCTTTCCATCCAGCCAAACCACCAAGAATTTGAGATACACTTTCAAAACCTTCTCGGCGTAAATTATTAGCTGCCTCTTCTGCTACCTTATCGTTATCACCATAAATATAGATTTCACGACTTTCAGGTAGATTTTTAACATCATCGATCAACATTGCCCCTGTAATTCTTTCTTGTAAAAAAGAATCGCGATCGCGAGCATCTATAATAGTTAAACCAGGTTCACCCCACTGTAAACGCTCTTTTAGGGATTGCGCGCTGGCTCTAGCAGTAGGTGCTGGAGGAGTAGGAATTACTTGCCCAATTTTCTCTTTAGCTTCTGAAATAGTCTGTGCTTCTGGTTTCGATTCGGACATGAAATTTTTTCTTTGCTTTTCTACTTTATTACTTTTTATTAAGACAAAATTTTGCACTCAAATACTCTATCTATAGAAATAATTATTAAATGACGTTTTTGGTGGAGATACTACTTTTGGTACATAAATTTATCAACTTTTTTGTTTAATCTTGATTCATGTATTTTAAATACAAAATATAGAGGAAGCTGATTACCCAAATTATTAGGCTGTGAGAGTTGTTGATTGCAATCGATTGGTTATTTTTAACTATTTGTTGATAGTAATAGATCGATTACGAACAACATTAGGTAATCTGCACCCTCTACCTAAAAAACAAAAATTTATTATCTTAAATATGCGTACTGAAGAACGTCGTCCAACTCCCGATGAAATTCCTCCCCAGCAGCTAGATTATCCTGCTTCACAAAGAGATCTCATTCCTCAACCTGACAGTGATTTGTCCAACTACAACCCCGCCAATAAGCTTACTGGTAAAGTTGCTTTTATTACTGGTGGTGATTCTGGTATTGGTAGAGCGATCGCGATCGCCTATGCTATGGAAGGGGCAGAAGTAGCTATTTTCTATCACTCAAACGATATCGATGCAGAAGATACCAAGAAGATGGTCAAAGATATAGGAGGAAAAGACTGTCTGGTCATCAAAGGCGATGTCCGCAACTATGAAGACTGTGAAAAAGCTATCCAACAGGTAGTCGAACGTTTTGGCAAATTGAATGTTTTGGTTAATAATGCAGCCTATCAAATGGTGCAGAAAAAATTTGAAGATATTTCCCTAGAACAGTTTCGTCGCACAATGGAAACTAACGTCTTTGGATATTTTTATATGGTCAAGGCTGCATTATCCCATTTAGAAGAAGGTGACGTAATTATTAATACTGGCAGTGTTGTCGGTAAAATGGGCAAAGGAATGCTGGTTGATTACTCTACTTCTAAAGGCGCAGTACACACTTTTACTAAATCTCTTGCCTTAAATTTAGGCGATCGGGGAATTCGCGTCAATTCTGTTGTTCCCGGTCCAGGTTGGACTCCTAATATTCCTGCGACTATGCCTGTAGAAAAGGTTGGCAACTATGATACTGACGGTATTATTAAACGTGCAGCGCAACCAGAAGAGCTAGCACCAGCATATGTTTTTCTAGCTTCATCTGACAGTAGCTTTGTAACGGGGGCTTTATATGATGTAACAGGCGGACAACTATCAGCCTAAATTGCATACTATCGCTGTTTGAGAGGTAAATCAACCAAATTCTTTTTGATCGATTTACCTAAAATTTTAATCCCCCGTTCGATTACTTCTGGGGGATGAGAGAAGTTAAGGCGCAAGGCGTTATAACCTTTTTGTCCAGGGAAAAAAGGCATCCCAGGATAAACAAAGACATTTTCAGACAGAGCCTCTCGCGCAATAGCTATCATGGGAATTTTCGAAGGTAGTTGCACCCATAAGAATAAGCCGCCATTGGGTACAGTCCAAGTTGCTTCTTGAGGAAAGTAGTTTTCTAGTGCTTGCAACATAGCGTTGCGACTAGATAAGTTACTTTCCCGCAAATGATTGAGGTGGCGGCGATAATGTCCAGAAGCCAAATATTCACTAACAATGGCTTGAGATACGGTAGAGACATGAAGATCGTGAAATAGTTTTTGTTTAAGCAAAGGGAGATAATGTTCCCCCGTAGCTAATAAGTAGCCTACCCTCAAACCAGGCATCAAAGTCTTAGAAAATGTGCCAGTGTAAATAACTGAACTGCTACGATCTAGAGATTTTATAGGTGGGGGAACAGGATCGAAGTTTAAACCTTCATATGCATTGTCCTCTAAAATTAAGCAGTTGTGTTTTTCAGCTAGGGCTAATAGGTGTTGGCGATGTTGCAGTGAAGTTGTAATTCCCGTAGGATTTTGTAAAGTCGAGACAGTATAAATCAATTTGGGGCGATGACTAATTAGATATTGTTCTAAAAGCTCTAAATTCATTCCCGAACCCTGCATGGGAATGCCAATAATTCTGGCACCAATGTTTTCAATAATATCTAATGTTCCATAGTAGGTAGGACTTTCGGTGATAATCCAATCTCCTGGTTGCAGATAATGATTCATTGCTAACGATAATCCTTGCTTAGATCCGTTGGTAATGATCAAATTATCCACAGCACATTCTAATCCCAATTGGACTAGCAGTTGGGCAACTTG
>CAKZYI010000280.1 GCA_937884735.1 uncultured Pleurocapsa sp. | reverse complement strand
TATTAAGGAGCAAGTATCATGAAAACGTTAGTAACCACCATTATTACAACCATTATTTTGAGTCCCCCGATCGGCGTTTTTGCCGAAGAAAGCCAAGTGTCAAAAGAGCAAACTACTAAATTGTTTTCTCAATTAGACTACGAATTAGACAACACAAATCAAGACTCTATTCCCAGAGAAAGAAGAACTAGTAGAGATCGTAAATCTAATGGTATAGGTGGTTATGCAGGAACAACATTGGGTGTATTCTTCCCCGATTTTGATGAAGACAGCGACATTTTCTCAGGCAGCGATACTGATATTAATAATGGACTTGGTGGTAGTTTATTTGGTGGCGTTAAACTAAATCGGTATTTAGCTACCGACCTTGAATTTAGTTTTTTTGGTGGAGATATCGATTCTGACTTAGATGTAGATGATGAAAACTATACTGTCACCTCGATATTTCTTAATCCCAGGTTCATTTTACCGTTGAACAACAATGACAACAGTCTAGACCTTTTCCTCAGTCCTGGTATTGGTTTCTCAACTCTGGTATCTAGTGTTGAAGATGAAGTTGGCGACTTTGACAGTACTACAACCATTGAAGATGATACTCGCTTTGCTTGGCAAGTAAAAGGAGGCGCATCTATTCCTATTAGCTCTAGGTTTAGCATTTTAGGACAGCTTAGATACGCTAGCCAAACTGGAGATGATGCGATCGACTATTTCGCTACAGAAGTAGGTGTGGAATTTGATTTTTAGAACACCTCAGTAAACCCTATCTACATTCAAATAAATTCTATTGATGGAGGAATGCAGTTATGACCGCAGAACACCCCAATGTTACTCTCATGAAACGATTAGAACCCAACCATACAGTTAATCAAAATAATCTGTTTGCCGAAAATTTCGTCTGGCGTTTTTTTAATCCTCAAGCTGCTAATCTTTTTGCAGCCGACTTTGTTTGGCATTTTATTAATCCCAAACTACCTAGTATTCAAGGTGAATATGCTGGTTTAAAAGGACTCCAAGAATTTTTCGAGAAATTGGAAATATTGACTGGAGGGACTTTTCAGGCAGAGCCTGTTTCTGCCACCGCTTTTGGCAATGAAATCGTTGTTACCCACGTCAAAGATCGAATGAGATTGGAAGATCGATCAATCGAACTCGACGCAGTGGTTGTATGGCGTATCGTTAACGGTTTGGTTGTTGAGGCTTGGGATATTCCGTCTATCTACAACGAACGGTTGGCAACGGCTTAGTATAGCAGTACGTCAATCGGCTTGTAAGTAATAACGAACTGATGTTACGCACTAATCAATCTGTTAAGACTGGGTAAGGGTAAAGGGTTTATTAATTTGTATTCTTTCCTGATTTGAAACTCCTGGTTTTTCATTATTCTGCGTAACGTCAGTAACTAATAAGTAATGAAAACAATGAATGCTATCCATAACCCAAAATAAAAACCTTTAAAAATACATAAATGCAATATCCAGATTCGGACAACCCTCATCCAATGGCAGGGTTTCCCCAAGTTTGCTTCATCAAAAATACTGTTACCAGTCCTAATATTGTTATTGGAGACTACACTTATTACGACGATCCAGAAGACTCAGAAAACTTTGAGAGAAATGTAATATATCATTTTCCTTTTATTGGCGACAAGCTAATTATCGGCAAATTCTGCGCTCTTTCTCGGGGCATCAAATTCATTATGAATGGAGCAAATCATAGAATCTCTGGATTTTCTACCTATCCGTTTGAAATTTTTGGTGCAAGCTGGAAACGGGCAGCACTAAAGCCTAAAGAGTATCCTTTTAAGGGAGATACTGTAATTGGCAATGATGTTTGGATTGGTTATGAAGTAACGATCATGCCTGGAGTAAAAATTGGTGATGGAGCAATTATTGCTGCTGAATCTATAGTCACCAAAGATGTTCCACCCTACACAATTGTCGGTGGGAATCCTGCTCGCATAATTCACCAACGCTTTGATGATGAGACAGTTGAGATACTACTTGAAATTGCCTGGTGGAATTGGGATATAGCCAATATTACTCAGAATTTGGAGAAAATTGTGGCTGCGGATTTAGAAGCTTTGAGAAAGTGTATCCAGTTGTAGCTATCTACTACTTAGCAAAGTAACCATGACTTCTAAATTACTATGATTGAAATTCTATTGCCAGCAGTTATCAAGGTAGCTAGATATCAAAAACAAGCATTTGGCGATCGCAACATTATATTTGAAACTAAAATAGATAAGTTTGACTTTGTTTCGGAAGTAGATAGGCGATCGCAAGAAATAATTTTAACTGCGATCGAGCAACATTTTCCCAGATCGGGAATTGTAGCAGAAGAAAAAGGTGAAGATAAACCTTCCCAAGATCGAACCTGGTTTTTAGTCGATCCTTTAGATGGTACTGCTAATTTTAAGGCAGGAATACCAATTTGGGCAATCTCAGTCGGCTTTGTCAGAAATGGTGTGGTAGAAGAAGGAATTATATCTTTGCCTTTTAATGGAGAAACTTTTTATAGTCAAGATGTTACTCCCATAGTTAAACCTTTGGAAAAATTAGCAGCAGCACAATTTTATGGTGTTGATAGTACTTTTGAAAACTTGCAGTTAGGACTAATTCTCAAACGTCGTCAGTTAGGGGCTGCTGTTCCAACGCTTTTATGGTGCTGTGATTCCCGAAATCGCCAAAGGGCAAGACTTGACTTTGCTTTGATGGGCAAAGGTTCTTTTTGGGATGTCTGTGGTGCGATCGCTTTTCTCAAGCAAAAAGGTGGTTCTTTGATTGATGCCAGGGGTATAGATTTTACTGAATGCTCAGATATATTTAAAGTGTTGGGAGGATTGAAAGAACTACGCACCTATAATTTTCGGTATGTGGCTAGTGCTAGTAAACAAGTTGCTCAAGAGCTATATCAGCGTTATTTACAAAACCTGAGTTCGGGATAAGAACAGAAGGGAGTCCTAAAGGATACACCTTCGGATAAGTCGTAACTGATCCGCCTAACCGAAGCCTGGACAAAGGGCTTGCCCGCATGTGTTCTGCCACAAAACTTTTGTTCTGGGAGAATCGGAGATTCTCGATTATCGAAGTCCCTACGGAAATTGCCTCGCAATTTTAAACACTATTATTTAGATTGTGTTTGTGTGTACTGGAAACGTGAATTTCCCAAAATTTCTAAGAACGCAAACCAGGTGCTAAAAAGGCAACCAGCTTTGATACGGTAGTTTTAATAGTTTCAGGGGAATTATCTCGAATCAGCGAACCTGACTTACTTGATTCAGTCAGCACGCGCAGCAATACGGCAATTACCAAATCGAGTTTCCAAGTGAGTTCGGTACGAGAGAAATCGGGGAGCGATCGCCCAAAGGCATCGAGAAAAGCTTTTTGACTATCCTCAAATTCTTGTTCGGCAATCTCTCTAACCGAATCGGGTTCAACACGGCAGCGACCCATAAATCTAGCGCAGTTAATGCTGCGATCGCCACTATTAAGAACTACTTCTAGAGCAGGTGTAAAAAAAGCTTCTAAAACCTCTTCAATACTCGGAGTTTCGTTTTTGGCTTCGCATTTTGCCAATTGCTTTAGTTGATTTCTTACTATTGGTTTGGCTGTACGTGCTATGGTTGCACGAAATAATTCTTCCTTTGAACCAAAATGGTAATGCACCGCGGAGAGGTTAACATCTGCTTCGCGAATTACGCTACGCAATGATGTCCCTGCAAAACCATTCTCCGCAAATAGCTGTTCGGCTACATTAAGAATCTGCTCTTGAGTATCTATAGAAGTTGTCGATGTCATATTCAAACAAACGTAAGAATTATACTTATGATAGATGATTTATTGGTAAATGAACAGATATTGAGCTTTATAATGGTTGAATCGAAAATTAATTCTTGAAAGACTTGATCTTTTTTCAAACGTTTGTTTTAATAAATTCAAGCGACAAAATATTTAAAATAATTTCATATACCAAAAGGCTATTAAACTACGTCTAGTCCAAAAGCCATAGTTCTCCTACAGAATTAGGGTCAGAGGTCAGGGGGTAGGGGTCAGGAATAAAGGTTTTATGAATTTGTCTACCCGCCAATTAAAACTCCAGTTTTCTATACAGACGTGGTTTAGGAAAGGAAAAGCCGTAAATATAGCTTTAATATTAAACGACCTCATTAAAACATTCGTTTGATTTAATTTTCTTCAAAACATAACATTATGACTATCAATCAAGTATTTCACCAAGACCACGATCGCCATGCTTCATCGGAGTTTATCGAACACTCTTCTAAGAAAAAACGTAGTAAGTACCTTTATCTATTGCTGGGTATCGGTGGGGCAGGACTGATATTGTTGTTGGCTCGTCCAATGCTACTTACCTTGCCATCAAATAATTCGCCTACCGAAACTCCAGCTAGAGTTTTGCCAGTAGAAACAATAAAAGTCGAGCAAGTTGATTCTAATCAGGTGTCTCGTACCTACACGGGAGAAATCGCTGCAATTAGAACCAGTAATTTAGGTTTTAGTCGGGGGGGGTGAATAGAACTAGTGTTTGTGAGAGA
>CAKZYI010000279.1 GCA_937884735.1 uncultured Pleurocapsa sp. | reverse complement strand
CGTATTCTCCCCCTACCCCTGATAGATCGAGAAGATCGTTTAGTTGGAGTTATTTCCCCTCAAACCATTCGTCAAGCAATGCGACCCGTAAATTTGCTTAAGCTGAGGCGAGTAGCGGATGTTATGAGTAAGAACATCATTCATGCGCCCCTAGAAACTACAGTACTAGATATTGCGCGGCTAATGGCAGAGCATCGAGTTAGCTGTGTTGTCATCACTGAAGCTGACATGACGGAAAATATGATAATTCCAGTAGGAATTATTACTGAAAGGGATATTTTACAATTTAAGTTTTTAGAGGCGAACTTAAATAAACTAGAAGCACAAGAGGTAATGAGTACACCATTGTTTCTGCTTAGTCCTGAAGACTCATTGTTGATGGCAAATCAGGAAATGCAGCGTCGCCGAGTGAGAAGACTGGTTGTTTCTTGGAATTGGGGACAAGGCTTGGGAATTATAACTCAGACTAGTATTCTGCGTATTTTCGATCCGATGGAAATGTATGGTGTGATTGAAACTCTACAAAGCACTGTACAGCAATTAGAACAAGAAAAAGCTGAACTTTTAGCCTTAGTTAAACAAAAAGAAAGCCAAACATAGCTGACTCAGAATAATCTAATTAATCTCTAATTAATCTCTAAGTTGAAATACACAATTAAGATAGTTAACTAGACTACGACCGAATATGAAGGCAGGATAAGATTTATCCTTAGAAATATGTTTAGCAAAATGTTTGATGGTGTAAGACGAGTATGGCGCAACTACCTGTACTGGTTTATGTGTGGGATAATAGCGATCGCAATTATCTTAACTGATGTTCGTCCATTAAGATCCCAATTTAATCAAGAAGAATTGATAGATCTCGGACAATTTTCTGATATGGTTGCCAAACTAGAAACAAGATGGGAGAGAGACTATGAAAGATATTTCGATCGCAATTTTTCTCACAGTTCTAAATCAGCCAGAAAAATTGCCGAACGTTTGACAGAAGTAAAAGAACAAACAGAGATAAATCCTGCGGTAATTTGGGCTATGCCTCAAGATGATTTTTTGCAGTTGATGCTCATTACCCCTAATAATCAATTCATAGTCAAAGAAATTAGAGGTGCAAATCGCACTCTTCTAGCTAAGAGAATTAGAGAACTAGAAAGAGGAATTGGCGATCGCAATTCCTTGAGATATCTACCTCCTGCAAGACTAATTTATAACTGGTTATTTAAACCTTTAGATCCATATTTAGAAGCAGAAGAAATCGATACAGTTTTGCTTTGTACTGGTCATACTTTACGCTCTTTGCCTTTTGCAGCACTCCATGATGGAGAAAAGTTTGTGATTGAAAAATACAACATTGCTCGTATTCCTGCGTTTAGTTTGACCGATACTACCTATGAACCCAAATCCGACCAAAAAGTATTAGCCACTGGTGCATCAGAGTTTGAAAACTTGCCCTCTTTACCAGGGGTAAGAACAGAGTTAAATACCATCGTGCCAAGATTGTGGTCTGGGGAAAAGATTTTTGACCAAGATTTTACCGTAGAAAATCTCAAACAATTTCATCAAACAGGAGATTATGATATTATTCATATCGCTTCCCATTCATTGTTCAATGCAGGATCCCCAGAAAACTCTTTTATTCAATTTGGCGATCGTAAACTAACCTTAGATCAGCTAGCAAAATTAGAATTGGATTTGCCCCAGGTAGATTTATTAGTTTTGAGTGCTTGTGAAACTGCTTTGGGTGATAGAGATGCTGAATTTGGCTTTGCAGGGTTAGCTATGCAAGCAGGGGTTAAATCAGCTTTAGCTAGTTTGTGGACAATTAGCGATGCAGGAACGGTTGTTTTGATGAGTGAATTTTATCAAGAATTAAAATCAACCACTATTAAATCAGAAGCCTTAAGAAAAGCTCAACTAAATATGATGCGGCAAAAAGTTTATGTTGAAGGTACTGAAGTTAGAGGTTCGTCATTAGAAATTACTTTACCTGCTAATACTAGCGAAGAGGAATCGCAAAACTTCAATCATCCCTTTTATTGGGCAGGATTTACTATCATTGGAAATCCTTGGTAAAATCCCAGGTAGGGAAAAGACATAGCTTTTCTCTACCTTGATTTCATGGTTAGAACCTCCCTAGCAATTTTGATTTTTGCTTTTAAAGAAGATAGTTCTGGACGACCATGCCCATCTACACCATAATAACTATCAAAAACTGATTGATTATTAGCACCTTTTTTGCTAAATCTTTCAAGATAGATTTGATAAAATTTGAAGTTTCTGGAATACAAATTATCATTGACATTAGCAAGAATATAAATATTAGGTATGGAATGTAAATCTTGCTGAAATCTATCGATACAAGATACCTGATTGCCAAATTTTTGCAATATTTCTTGAGAATTAGTTAAGCCCAGACAAGACTGCATAATATCCTGGCGATATCTGATATTTATTTGGCTGTTAACTGCCATAACATTAGTTTTTTCTTTTAGATAGGTGCTGCTAAGTAATGCGCCAAATGTTCCCGCAGAAGAACCAAAAAGTAGAGTATTGCTGAGTTTTATATTTGCCAAAAAAGTAATTTTATTAATAACTTGAGCGATTAATTGCGGAAAATTTAATTCTGGAGAGCCAACATAATAGCTAGATGTAATGCCAGGCAAAAAATGCCCTGGGTCGCTAACACTAATTACCGATAAATTTGTATTATCGAATGATGAAATGCAGCCTTCAAAACTAATCTTTTCTCGCTCCAAATCATACTCATCTAGAGTTAGATCTTTGTACTGAGGATGGGCACTTTGAAAATAAACATTAAGGCGATCGGAATTTTCTTTGAGATAACAAAATATATAAAAGTAATTTAAACCATATAGTTGTCTATCTTCACCATAAAAAATTTTATAAATTACAAATAATGTTGCGGCAGCACCCCCGCAATTTATAAATACC
>CAKZYI010000278.1 GCA_937884735.1 uncultured Pleurocapsa sp. | reverse complement strand
TGGAGTAATTTATACAAACAGAACATCGATCCACTTTATGCTGATGTCGTTTATATAGATCCGTTTGCTGAGGATGCAGTAACACAACTAGATGCATTTATGCAGAAGTATCCCATAGCGGTAGTTCAAATTGAGTTAATACAAGGCGTAAGCGGCGTTCGAGCAATACCAGAGACAACGATAAAATATCTCCAGACACATCGGAAGAAGTATGGTTATTTATTGTTGATTGATGAGGTGCAAACAGGAATGTTCCGAACAGGACTATTTGCTCGCTCCCTCTTACATAGCTTGAAAGCAGACTTATTAGTTTTAGGTAAAGGGACTTCTGACATGATGTGTCCATTTAGTATTGTGCAATATACAGAAAATATTCAGCAGAAATTAAACGCTCTGGGGTCAAACTTAATCAAAGAGATTCAACAACGATATAACTACCCCGTTGGCTACCGCACGGTGTTAAACGTGCTACACAAGGCTGAAGAAATGAAACTTGAAGAGCGAGTAACAAAATCAGGAAAACTGCTCGAAAAGCTTTTGTGCGATCGCCTAGCTTCGTGTAAATCCGTCCGAGATGTGCGGGTGTTCGGCTTGTTAATTGGAATAGAGTTGAATGATACCAATTTGCCTCAGTGCTGGTTTCGCAAACAACTGTTTTTGCTGTACATTAGCAGTATGTTTAAACACTCTTCCTATCCAGTATTTGTAGGTTTTTGTCAGGGTGAAACCAATGTACTTAAAATTACTCCGCCACTAACTATAACACCAGAAGAACTGAGTCAGATTTGTTCCACAATTACACAGGTATTGAATAAACCGTTCATTCAGCTATTGGCTTCAGCTATCAATGCAATAATTTAATAGATCGCAGTTATATATTCTCTAATAGTGGCATTCAAGATTACTTGAATTCCAATAGTAAACATTAAGGAAATTGAAATTAAATGATATATAATCACAACATAATCCAGCGTCAATACGATGAAATAATTGCGCCTAATTTTGATATAGATGCTAAAGGTATATATGCTTCTACTTATCAAAAAGGAATTATTCAACTCCAAAATACAAATCTTATACTATCTAAAACACCTTTGCAAGTTCTTGATATTGGTATTGGTACAGGCTCATTTTTGGAGCAAATCGCTTTACTACGTGAAGGCGAAGTCAGCCCCTTTGGTATGGATATCTCAGAGAAAATGCTTGACATTGCAAAGAAGAAAATTCCCAACCTTAGAACTATCGTTGATGACGCAACCAATCTTGAAAAACATTATGCCAATCGGTCATTCGATCTCATTTGTAGTCACTTTGTAACAGGTTTTGTTCCGATGAGGGAATTAGCTCCCAAAGTCTGGAACTTACTTGATGAAGGAGCATATTGGTCATTGATTGGTCAAACGATGGCTAGCTACCCCAACCTGAGAAAAATCGAAGATTCTCTGGTAAGTAAATTGATTTACTGGGTTTCCGGAAATTCTAAGTTGGATTATGATGTTGTGTCCAGTCCTGAAGGGCATAGCGAAGTAATAGAAATTTTGGAGGAAAATGATTTTGAAGTCTGCCAGATAGAGACGTTTGAACCCAAAATCGATTTTGCCAATTTGGACGATTTTCTTGATTTTGGATACTACAATGGTTGGCTCACTCCCTTCATTGAAAAACTTGGGATTCATAAAGCCTCAAAAATGTTGTCCTTAATGATTAATATCTTATTATTCCCTATCCACGATAATCAAAGTATCGAAATTGCTCTTGCTAGAAAAATTACAAAATAAAAAAATGCGTATTGCTATATTTGCCGAATTCTTTTTACCTAAGATAGATGGAGTTGTTACTCGTAGCTTAAATACAGTTCGATGCTTGAAAAAAATGGGAGATGAAGCTCTTATATTTGCGGCTAATTCAGAAATTTCAGAATATTATGGCGCTCCAATTTTTGGGCTTTTCAGTATACCTTTCCAGTTATATCCTGGATATAAAATGGCTTTTCCTCTAGCAAAAGTATTATTAAAAATAATGAAACTGATTTGCTGTTTAATAATTTAATGTTGGGTCGATTAGCTCGAAAAAAAATCTCTTTCAACTGCTTAATATTTGTTTTATAAACACCCTCTTAGTCTCGTTTTAGAAAAAATAGCCAGTGAAAACACTTTTGTGACAGTTGGAGTGCAAAATGTGGGTTTATAAATTATAAATAGAAGCGATTGCGCGGTACCGCAGTGGTCTTCGCCCAATCGCGCTATTGCTGGACTTACAATCAATAAGTCTTGACATTATCAATACATTGTGATGAGCCAGGATTATAGATTTATTTCATTAGTTTAGTTGAATAATGTTTCTCGACCTGTGACTCGGGATTTCATCTTCAAGTTCTTAGTGACCCACATTTTCAACAGATTGGGCAGGTCGCTTTGGGAGTCCGATCCTCTTAGCTGGAGAATACCAGATGGGAGAAGTGTACGCCCGCTCTTGTAAGGTTAGGGGAATATCATCACAAGCGTTTGGATCTTTGGCTTTTGCACACCACTTGTCGCCGAAAAAAGCTTTATCGTAGTCCGTCCAACGGGGAGTGGGAATTTCCAGCACCCGTGCATAGTAAAATGCCCGTTGGCTGGGGTCAAAGTCGGGGTCTTCCCATACTGCTTCGAGTTGCTCGTCACCGATACTGTTAGTATAGGTTGCCGTTTCAGTGTCCACGGTGTTGCCAACATCAGGTAAACTACCCGTGATAGGACGAGGGGTGCGACCGTCCGAACCCTTGACGTTATAGATTTTCTCGTGGGTCTTGCCCTCAGCATCCAGCCAGCCTTTAATAATTTGAATGCGATCAAGGTTCGCTCCCAAGGAGTCTTTTAACGCAGCCACTAAGAAGGTAGGTGTTTTTCTTCGCGGTCTACGGGTCATATCGCTACCCATAGGACCGCCCTTCTAGTAACCCCCTTCAGC
>CAKZYI010000277.1 GCA_937884735.1 uncultured Pleurocapsa sp. | reverse complement strand
GAAAGTCTTCTAGAGGCTCATCAAAATCATCACTCATCCAAACCTTACCCTTTGCACTACCTCTTTTCAATGGCCGTTTGATAGGTGAAATTTTAGCCACTGGTTTATCATCTTGGGTGATCACTATTTCCTCACCTTTGATTGCAAGGTCTAAAAGTTTAGAGATATCAGCCTTAGCTTGGGTTATATCTAGCTGAGTCATGGTTTTGACACGGATATTGTTGTACTAATTTTATCTCTTCTGGTCATTACTACACCTCTTGCTCTAATTCTTTTACATAAATTCCACTGGCATCAAGCCAGCTAGTTAATTCTTGCTCTAAAATGTTTTCTACATCTAAATCACACTGCTCTCTAGGTATTCCTTGGTTATCACAATAAGCTCGAATCAAATCGTCAGGGTCGAATTGAAGTTTTACGCTGTATATCATTTGTTTAAGTCCTCGATGAAGTTATAAGTAACTTGAGCAGCAGATTCTATAGCCCCTCTAACTAATTCAGGCAACTCATTTTCCATTGGTTCCCATAAGTTATCCGCTATAAACTCTAGTTGCTCTTCTTCAGTTAAGTCTTCCCAATTGTGCGGGTAGTTAGCACAAAGGTAGTGTCCCGAACATAATTGAAGACATTGGAAATATAATTTGTCATTCATTGTTTTACTTTTTATTTTCAATTTCTAAAACTTTGTAAGAGTACTCTTTGGTAGAGTTACTTTGTTCGTTTGGTTTGACAATTGTGTATACAAAGACTTTAAGAGTAATACCTCTGTCTTCTTCATAGTCATAGAGCCGTTCCTCTAAGTCTTCGTGTTTGCCTGTAGCACGAAGTCCTAGCATCTTACAGATACGTTGGGCCTCACGATAGGACAAGTCCATAATTGAACAAGAACCATCTGGATTTAACATTCTCATTGGTTTATACTTCTTGTAGTAATTGAATTAGGGTTAATTTCTTTCTATTGGCTGGCTTTAATTTGTGTAGACGGGCCAATGTATTAATGTCTGCATAGGACCAAGTAGTTAAATTGGGCATTGGAACACAAGATATTTTCTTACTCTCTATGTATTGGGAGTACAGATCTGCTGTAACCATTCACTTCCCCCTAAAAATTGACATGGAAAACAACCCCCACTCAAGATCAAAAGAGAGTGAGTAATATAGCTCTAAAATTTCATTGAATTTCAACTACTAACTACAGAAGTAGGAAAGGGTGGCGGACTTAATCCCTTTCGAGCTAATTTAATGACAGAACTAATATATTCCCAGGGATTAATTTGTCTTAAACGGCAGGTTTCGACTACACTCAGCAAAGAACTATAAGCAATACTGCCTTCGGTTGTTCTTGTACCATGACTGATACGACGAGCAATTACTGCATGGCGTAAAGCCCTCTCAGCCTCATTATTGGTCAAGGGTAAATCAGGGTTGTTTACCGCAGCTATGACTGCATCCCAGTCATTGAGAATTTCTGAGGCTAACCCTTTCAGCTTTCGATGTTTTACTTTTTTTCCCACATAGCAAATTCCTCGAAGAGAGCGAATGATGGTCTCCAACTCTGCTCTATTTTTTCCTTCTCTAATAGCACGAATAAAATCTCTTAAATCTTCTAAGATTATGGTTCCAATTCTGGAGATTCTGGGGTTAATTGATTCGGCGATTCCAATTGCTTTACGAATCAAATGAGCTAAACATCTCTGGCGGCGTTTTCGATGACGGTAAGCTCCATAGCCATCTGTAATTAGCCATCCGACAAATGCTTCGGTGACTAATTGCTTGAATTCTTCTTTAGTTCGAGGCGCAATCCTAAAAACAGCAGTTTTACTATTGATGGCAACCCATAACCAATACAATTTCCCTTTTTGATACCAAGGTGTTTCATCAACATGAAGTATCTCTGCTAATTGCAGCTCGGCTAGTAATTCTTCAACTACTGGTTCACAAGCTATTCCTACTTCTCGGATACAACGGTCGATTGTCCCAATGCTTAATTTCACCCCCAACCAATCAAACAGAAATTCCTGTATTTTGCTTCTGCTCAATCGATAACGTACTCCCAGACTGGCGATGAGAGTGGCAAAAGTATTTCCTACCAAGACATATTCCGTCAGTTTTAAGTTACGAGTTCGACCTTTGACAGTCGAAGTAATTCCCTCTCCTGGCTTAGATAAGGATTGATGACCACAACTGCAACTAGCTTGATAGTAGTGATGTAGCTGACAGACTATCTTCAATCCTCCTTCAGTTGTTTCTAGTTCCAGAACGTGGTGTCCCATATAGGGAGTCGCGTTATTAAACAGTTTTGTCTGATTACAAGCACTACATTTATTTGGAAAATGAGAGACTATTTCACCTATCTTCAGTATTTGAGTGCGCCCAAATCCCTTTGCACCCTTCTGTTTTCCTGCTTTTCTTTTCGGTATAGAATCTTTTTTCTGTTTCTCTTGAAGGCTACCTGTTCTCTTTGACTTGGCTGATTTTGGTTGATCTTGAAACGGATTATCACTTGATGGTGGTTGAGAGCTATTACTCGAATCTGAGTTGTTTTTCTCCCATTGCTCGACTGCATAGAGATGTAGATTATCTGCTACCTCCACCAATTTTTCCTTCTCTAAGGATTGGAAGTAATCTCGATTCATTTGAGCCAAATCTTCTTTGCTTAGTCGAGCCATAATCAAAAGCATACCGCAATCGGCGTTTTTTTAGACTTACTTTTACTCAATGCCTGATCTTTTGAGGAGGGGGGAAGTGAATGATTACGATCTGCTAGGAATACCAGAGAAATTAGAATTAGTAACGCAATCAAAGGTGATTGCCACATTGAAGTGATTACAGTGCCGAGTATTAATGTTTTCATAGTGATAATTATTTGATTAATTAGTCAAGCGCTTATGTAAATAAAAAGAGGGTCATTAAAATGGGTGCTGCTCTTCAGGAATGCACTCCCAGACATGAGAGATCCGCCTGTGTCTTTTTAAGTACCCCTCTATCTCTAATAAATCAGCAATGATGCTATAAGACGCACAACCACAAGGTAAATGAACTATTTCACGGGGTATAGTGATATAAGTTATGTCATCATCTACAGGACAGGTTACGGCCCGACCATCTTGTATAAATGTATGCTCCTCAACTGTTATTAGTGAGACACCGACAGTTACAGTCTTAGGTCTTGGGTCATAGTTAGCGTCATACTTGCCTTGGCTTGGTTTTGGTTGATAAGTTGTCATAGTATTGAAGCGCATTCTTTCAGAATGAAAGTTATAAATTGACAATAAAAAACCCCAGAGAAATTAATCTCTGGAGTAACCTAGTTTTATGTCATACGGCATGACAGGATATTTATCGTTAGGGGATTATGGTTTGATAGGTTGGATTAACTACTTAATATGTTGTGCCACTTTTTTGCAGTAGGATGAAACTGAGCTATGTTATGCTACGTATACTATATAGCTATTTGTATTACTTATATGTTACGTATCTATAGGAGGAGAAGCTGGTTTGCTAGCTGCCCTATTTAGTCATTGATGGCTGTAATCCTGGTAGTTGGTTGGATAGTAGCCTCATGGCGATAATGATGGGTTTTACGGGCTGGAGGATACTCACAACTATAGATGTTCGTACTCTAGATAGGTTGGGATGTTGAAGTGCTTGAGAGAATCTAAATTAGCCTGGAAACCATTTGTAATTACCTGTGTATAGGCATCTCTTTTACTAGCATTCAAGAACTTAACAGAGAAACCGTCATGCTGCCATAGTGTAATGACATAATTCTTACTGTTCTTCTCTGCCAGATCTATTACTGGAGATAGTATAGCCATCTCTATCATCTGGACTTCTTGGGCCATAACAGAAGTTATACGCTTACGTTGGGTGTAAGGCATAGTTCCTGTTGACTCAAACTTCTTGAGTTCACTTTTACTCATGCCAGTCTTGAAATAGTTGTTGACACTACTAGACATACCAGCAGCTAATGAATAGTGCCGTCCTTGAGGTGCATTGGCCAATCTAGTAATCTCAGCTTCACGGGCATCAAATAGATCTCTGACTAACCAGATCTTACTAAACTTAGCACCCGCACCAGTACCAAATAAATTGTCGTACTCTTTAGCAATATTAACTTCTAGTTTCCCAAATACAATACTGTATAGACTTTGCTTAAAGAAGCGTTTAGTTTCATCATATTCATCATCAGCAACAGGAAATGCATTAAAGAACAGATCCCATACACTATTACGGTCGCTCAGAAACTTATGAATGGAAGGGATATTCCACCTACTACTAACAATTGCTAACTGGCTAGACTTAATATCAAACTCGGTCCAGCCCTTACATAACATTTTTCTATACTGACGGGGTAATCCTGTTATGGAAACACCTTCGTCATATAATCTCCAGCTATTTTTTCCTCCATGTAGCATAGGTTTTTTTATCTCCTTTAAACTATCTATTATTTCTAAAAAAACTTTCTTATTAGTTTCGGCTAAAT
>CAKZYI010000276.1 GCA_937884735.1 uncultured Pleurocapsa sp. | reverse complement strand
TACCGCTGATAAAATATTTTGTAAGCTACTATGAATCGGATAAGTTTGAATGACAAAAATAGCCGAAGATAGCTAAATAAAGCCTAAAATGCTCAAATCGAAGAACAAACCAATCTTGGTCTTAGTATCTTCTAAATAAAAAGCTACCGTTTGACGCAATGATGGTTTTTCAATATTAGAATCTTGTTCGCTACCCATATTAGTAGTTAATCTTGCTTTACCAAATCTACTAACAACATTACAGCTTGGATTATCACTTAATCAATCCAGGGAATATCATCGTAGTCAATTTCTTCCGTAGCTGGGCTGTCTGGCTCTGTTTTTTCTGGCTCTTGCTGCGTAGATTTTGCTCCCATTGCTGGAGGATCTGATGATACTCCTGGAAATATACTATCTAAAAAGAAATTGAGAGTATCTTGGGTAATTAATCCTTTGATAATTGCGATCGAACCAAATTTGATCCAAAGCTGTTTTTGTTCCTCTAGAATCAAATATGCTTGCTCTCCCGTTAACAGTCCTGATTTAACCAGATAATATCCTAAAGGATACTTTTCCAATCGATCGGTCAAAGGCTGCCATTCATCAGCGAAGAAATCGGCTGTTTGCTGTTCAATCCATCCCCTCAAAGCCAGAATTTCTCCAATCAAAAGATTTTGATTGTATTCTTGATCGCTCAATGCAACTTGTATTTGAGAAAAAGAAATCAAACCTGCTCTTCTTAGGGTTTGTCCTAGCAATTCAGAATTTTTAGACTCTGTCATAATATTTTTTGACATTACGTATATTGCCTCAAAACAATTAATAAAAATCTATAATGAGATTTATAAATATGTTTTAAAGCTTAGACTGCTTGTTATTAAGATTTAAACAAGCAAACTATAAAAATTAATTTAAAGCTAAGTATATTCCGAAATAATTTGATTTTCCATGAAATTTAAATCAAGAATTAATCAATAATAAAAAAATTAGATAAAGTCAATCATTTTTGGGCAAAAAATAAAAATTAAAAATTAAAAAGACGAGATAAAACTCGCCTCTGATTGATTTACTTACATTAGATAGATCTTAATTATTCTTCTGCATCAGCGTCTGAAATTACCGCTTCAGGGGCAACAGAATTAGCCGATACCGTAGCACCTTCATTTAGCTTATTCTTAACCAGTTGTTCAATTTCAGCAGCTAACTCTGGAGTTTCCAATAGGTAGTTAATAGTATTATCCCTACCTTGACCAATATTATCGCCTTTGTAGCTATACCAAGCACCTTTACGAATAACAATGTCTGCATCTTCTGCTAAATCTAGCAAACAGCCAATATTAGAAATTCCTTTGCCAAAAATAATATCAAATTCAGCCACACGGAAAGGAGGAGCAACTTTATTCTTTGCTACCTTGACTTTGGCGCGGATACCATACATCCCTTCATTACCTTTTTTAAGGGTTTGCACTCGACGAATATCCAACCTAACAGAGCAATAGAATTTGAGTGCATTTCCTCCCGTAGTAACTTCGGGGCTACCATAGGTAATACCAATTTTCTGACGTAGCTGATTGAGGAAAATTACGGTAGATCCAGATTTACCAATATTTCCTGCGATTTTTCTTAGGGCTTTACTCATTAAGCGAGCTTGCAATCCCACTTGATTATCGCCCATTTCTCCTTCAATTTCAGCGCGGGGTGGCAATGCTGCTACAGAGTCTACCACTACTAAGTCTCCTGCTGCCGATCGTACTAGCTGATCGACTATTTCTAAACCCGACTCTCCATTGTCTGGTTGAGCAACTAAAAGATTCTCAATATCTACACCCAAAGCTTTAGAATAAGTAGGATCTAGAGCGTGTTCGGCATCTACAAAAGCGGCTACTCCACCCATCTTTTGCGTTTCGGCGATCGCATGTAATGCTAAAGTAGTTTTACCAGAACTTTCTGGACCATAAATTTCAATAATTCTTCCTTTTGGTAATCCCCCTCCCAGTGCCACATCAAAAGTTAATGCACCACTTGGTATGGTTTCTACCTTCATTTGAGCGGCATCTCCCAAGCGCATGATTGCGCCCTTGCCAAAGTTACGTTCTATTTGCTTTAAAACCAAATTTAAAGCCTTATCTTTATTTTCTTTTTCAGAATTGTTTGAAGTACTTGTGCGACTTGCCATGAATGTCTCAATCAATAAAGGGTAAATTTGTCTTAAACGAGACTTGCCCTTGCAAGACAGCCCATTGTGGGAATTATCCCCATCATAGCGGCTGTCAAGTGCATGCCTTTCAGCTTCTCAAAGAATATACCTTTGGTGTCAAAGGGAGTCCTTTAGGATACTGCTCTGCATATGCTTTAGTTTAACGCGGGCTTTCTCTTTCAAAAATGGCGGAAAATTTAACGTTTTTGGTATTTGATAATGACTTATAAGTCAGCAGTTTTTATAGCAATCGGCTATTAGCTTGTTTAAAATCTTATTCTTGTGCCTAATAATGCTTGTATCTTAATGTCAATTTTCCATAACGCTAATAGAGTTTAACTAATTTTTTCAGTAATGCGATCGTGTTGATATCCCCCATTGTCTCTCTAGTTGACAAAAAAATCAACTAAATTCGCTTTAAATATTTATTTACAAGTATTTTTGGTTTTTGATTTCTTATCTTTACGACATTTCCAACATTCTTTGAATAGGCTTTAATGCCCCTGTCCGAATATCTTCAGGTAAAGTTATTTCTGGAGTTTTATTTTTCATTGCTAAATAGAGTTTCTCCAGGGTATTCAAGCGCATATAAGGACATTCATTACAGGCACAGTTATTTGTTCCAGGAGCAGGAATAAATAGCTTGTTGGGAGCAGCTTTTTCCATCTGGTGAATAATACCAGGTTCGGTTGCTACAATAAATTTGTCGCTTTGGCTAGCTTGAGCATGATTTAATAAAGCAGTAGTCGAACCGATATAATCTGCATGACGGAGTACAGGAGGTTCGCATTCTGGGTGAGCAATCATCTCAGCAGTAGGATGCTCTATCTTTAATTCGACTATTCTTTTCTCGGAGAAAGTTTCGTGAACAATACAGCTACCTTCCCACAGTACCAAATCTCTTCCTGTTTGCTCCCCAACATAACGCCCTAAATTGCGATCTGGAGCAAAAATAATCGGTTGTTCTTTAGGAATTTGATTGACTATTTTTACCGCATTAGAACTAGTACAAATAATATCGCTAAGGGCTTTAATTTCAGCAGTACAGTTAATGTACGAAATGACAATGTGGTCGGGATGAGCCTCTTTAAAAGCCTTAAATTGTTTTGGAGGACAACTGTCTGCTAGAGAACAACCTGCTTCTAAATCTGGTAGCAATACTAACTTGTCGGGATTAAGTATTTTGGCTGTCTCTGCCATAAAATGCACTCCTGCAAAAACGATTACCTCTGCATCAGTATTGGCTGCTTGTTGCGACAAACCTAATGAATCTCCCAAATAATCCGCAATATCTTGAATATCTGACTCCTGATAATAGTGTGCCAAAATTACAGCGTTTAGCTCTTTTTTCAGTTCGTTGATTGCAGCAAATAAATCGCTAGGAATTTCATTAGAATTGGTCTTAGGTGTTGCTGTCGCAAACATGTTTATTAATAGTCCTTAAATTTAAAATTTCAATTATAGTAAAATCTACTATAAGTCTATTATAGTATATGTCACCAAAATTTGCAGCTTGAATAAGGCGTGTTATTAATCAAGATATTTAGAATCAATGAGTGATTGGAATTTTCAACCGCCACCAGAATCGGCATTAAGCGATCGCGCTTTAGCTTTGGAGTCAACTCATCTACAAAATAAACGTATTGCTTTGTTGGTTACAGGACGCATTGCAGCCATGAAAGCTCCTCTAATTGCTCGCACCTTACGCCGTCAGGGTGCAGAAGTAGTAGCGTTTGCTTCAACCGAAGCTGTGAGGTATGTCACAATAGATGCTTTGGCATGGAGGACGACTAATGCTGTTGTGACCAAACTGACTGCAAATGCCGAACATCTCAGCGATGAAAATCCTTTTGCGGCTTATGTAGTAGCCCCTGCAACCTACAACACAATCAATAAAATGGCTCTGGGTATTGCAGATGGAGTAATTACTTCTACTTTAGGCTCGGCTATTGGCAGAATGGAGCAAGGCAAAACCAAAATTTTAATTGCGCCAACGATGCACGGTAGCTTGCACAATTCTATTTTGACAAACTCTCTGCAACAGTTAAATAGCATGGGTGTAAATATTATTTCACCCAAAGTTGCCAATGGGAAAAACAATCTACCAGATGAAGAAGCGATCGCCTCTGCCGTATGTCGTGCAGCTAGTTCATCTCCCCTCAAGAATATACCAATATTAGTTACAGGAGGTCCTACACCAGTCCCGATTGATAATATACGTCGCTTAACCAACCGCTTTACAGGTAGATTAGGTGCTTGCATTGCCCAAGAGTTATATTTGCGGGGTGCAAAAGTTAAATTAATTCACGGACAGGGCAGCTATTCTCCTTCTGAATATATCCCCCACAAGATAGTTACCTCCTATGACCAATATTGCCAAGAAGTAATAGCAGAGTTACAAAATGACTATCGCTACGGTATCTTTTCGGCTGCGGTAGCTGACTACCAACCAAAAAATATTTTTCCTGGCAAAATACCCAGTGGTGGCGCGCTCTCCAAAATCGAATTGACAACCACCCAAAAAGTTATTGGTGAAGTCCGAGCAAGATTTCCTAGTTTGGGAATGATTACCTTTAAATATCAAGAAGATATTACCCACGAAGAATTAATCAATATTGCCAAGCAAAGATTGCAACAAGGCTATCAGATGGTGGTAGCAAATCGTGGCGAAGAACATTTCTCAACAGGGACACAGGTTGCTTATTTAGTTACAAAAGACAGTGAGCCAGAAAAAGCAATTGGCAAACCAAAAATAGCTAAAGCGATCGCCAATTATTTAGGGCGTGTAATCAATCAGAAAAATACATTTTCTTAAACAATTGAGCTAAAACTATAATCAGAAATCAGATCGCTACAACATATTAAGAATTTAACAATTCAGATAATGTTAGGATCTAGCAACGAGAAAAAGAAGCGAAAAAATAAGGAACATAAACTTAATGCAGGAATTTGACAAGTCAATATCCTTTGATGGTCGTGATATCAGACTCAAAGTAGGCTTGCTCGCACCACAGGCAGGCGGTTCTGTACTAGTACAGTCGGGTGATACAGCAGTTTTGGTATCAGCTACCAGAGCGAAAGGAAGAGAAGGGATTGATTTTTTACCTCTAACCGTAGATTACGAAGAAAAACAATACGCAGCAGGGCGCATTCCTGGGGGTTTTTTCAGAAGAGAGGGTAGACC
>CAKZYI010000275.1 GCA_937884735.1 uncultured Pleurocapsa sp. | reverse complement strand
ATCTGGAGTTACGGACACCGCAATATTCAGGGAATGACTATCGACCCCGTTACAAATCGCGTCTGGGCAACAGAACATGGTTCGAGGGGCGGTGATGAAGTAAATATTATTGAAGCCGAGCAAAACTATGGTTGGCCAGAAGTTAGCTACAGTGATGAATACACTGGTGGGCAGGTAGCAGAAATTAGTTCTCGTCCTGATGTACCAGAGCCTGAGTTAGTTTGGACACCATCAATTGCACCTTCTGGATTGGCATTTTACCATAGCGATCGCTTTAGCCAATGGCAGGGAGATTTGTTTGCAGGAGGTTTAGTTTCTCGTGATGTTCGTCGTATCGATTTAGATGAAGAGGGTAATATTTTGGCTGAAGAGTCTATTTCAATCGGTCAAAGAGTAAGGGATGTACGGCAAAGCCACGACGGAATGCTATACGTTCTAACAGACGAACAGAATGGAGCTTTGATCGCTATTGAGCCTGAAGGTTAAGGGTATGTGACCTTTCATTGAACAATGAACAATTTGGTATTCAAGGCTGCTTCCAAATAAATGTTAAATGCGATGACCAATACCAAATGCGATCGCTTTTCACCAATTTAATGGGAAAAACGCTAGGGTTTGTCAAACTACTACGACTTTAGAGCTTAAACAACATTTTTAAGTTAGGCTTCAATGATATTCGACTCAGGGATAAACACCTACCAGGATTAATCTCTACCCTAGTTTAGTATCAATGGTGTTTGGGAGTTTGATACATCATTTTGCTACTGTGGACTCTTTCAGGTACTATTCCTGGCTTAAACCTGTTGATTTACTTTTAAAGGGTGTTGTTGTATTGCAACTTTTGATGGCTTAGTACCATATACAAACAAGAAATGAAAAAGTAGTGTAAGTAATTCACAACTTTCAAACATCTATGTAAATTAAATTTTTTTACTCAGTAGAATTTTATAGCATTACGTATTAAGGTTAGGACGTTTTGAATTTAGAACAGATGCTATCTAATTACTTTCATCCTTCATCCTTACGAGCAGATAAATTAACTTGTCCTAATCTAACTTCGTACGGCTATATCTATTGATCGACTTAAATGTTTGCTGAAAAATTAAATAATATTAAGTAAATAAATATTAAGACTGCTATTGAGAATATGCTGACGAGTTTACTAAGGGTGTAAAGATATAATAAAATGTTGAATAAATAAACAATAAATTAGCCTTATGCTGGAATATTGTTTTATATTTTTGTATTTTAAGCGCGCTTAGAATTTGTAAAAGCCATACGTATTAATCTTCTTAAGAATTTTCTTTATTTTTAAATCTCAATACATCAACATAACTCCAACTTTCCTTATTGACTAAGTATAATTACTCGTTGACAAAATTTTAGAATAGTTCTCTTCATAGCATTTATTCTTTTAAAAGATTTCTAGCCAGCGAAACCAAAAACAGTGTTATTGTCAGTTTGATACTTTCACTTAGCAACTCCATAAATGTGTCGATTATTAGGCTACCTTGGTGATTCGATTCAGTTAGATCGCATATTATTTAAGCCCGAACACTCTCTAGTAGTTCAAAGCTATAAACCCCTTGAAATGACTGCGGGATTATTAAATGCTGATGGATTTGGGATAGGTTGGTACGATGCAAAATCGAACAATCCACCGTACTGTTATAAAAATATCCTACCCATCTGGAATGATGCCAATTTACCCCAATTAGGACGCTATATCCAATCCCAATGTTATTTAGGGTATGTGCGTAGTGCTACTTCCAATCTTTCGGTAGACATGATTAATTGTCAGCCATTTTCTCACCAAAATCTTTTATTTGTACATAACGGCTATATTGACGATTTTCGCCAAACTCTTTATCGCCCTATCCGTAATAATCTAAACGATTTTGCTTATCGAAGAATTGAAGGCACTACCGACTCAGAACATATCTTTGCCTTGATCGTTAATGAATTAGAAGAAAACGATGATATCAGTCTCAAACAAGCTTTGCACAATACCGTCATTAAACTAATCGAAATATCGCAGTCAGATAATATTGGTTTCTCTGCTAACATTGTCCTCAGCAACGGTAAAGAATTAACTGCCTGTCGTTATTCCAACCGCGAGCAAAGTCCTACACTATACTATCTGAAAGAAAATCTTCTATACTCTAATGCAGTTATCCTAGCTTCCGAACCTATGTTTGAAGGTGATTGGATTAGTTTTCCCGAACACAGTATTATTGACGTACAAGAAAACCTTGAAATCAGCATCGATTCTATCTCGTAAAAACTCCATTCTTATCGAACTACAGCAGGTTCGTCAAAATACTTTAGATTTACTCGCTGAAATCGACCGATCGCTTTTTTCTACTCAGGCTCACCCTGATTTTAGCCCTATTGGTTGGCATTTTGGCCACATTGCTTTTACAGAAGCTTATTGGATTTTAGAACACCTAGCTAATATATCTCCCAGCTTCAAAAAATACCATCGCTTGTTTGCGGCTGATGGATTACCCAAAAAAGAAAGAGAAAATTTGCCTGACATTTTAACTATCCAAAAATATCTAAATGTTATTAGAATTAAGGTATTAAAATATTTAGAATCTGCACCAATAGACAAGCAAGAGAGACTTTGGCGATGGCTGATTCAGCATGAAAGTCAACATTGCGAAACAATTACCTTTCTTTGGCAATTACATCAACAACGCCAAAATCAAACTTCCCTAGTAAATTTCAATCACCTCAGTTCATCATCAAGCCCAGATAACTCAACCTTTGAAGACATGGTGATAGTTGAAGCAGGAGAATTTATTCTGGGTAGTGATGCTATAGAAGCTCAAGATAATGAACGCCCTGCTCATAAAATACATTTAGATACCTATTGGATCGATCGCTTTCCTGTTACCTGCAAACAATACCGTCAATTTATGGCTATGGGAGGTTATCAAAAGGTTGAATATTGGAGTAGTGCGGGTTGGCAATGGCTACAGCAAAATCCTGTTTCTCAACCTCTATACTGGGTGGATTCACAAGATTGGGACGATCATCCTGTATATGGTATTAGCTACTATGAAGCGGAAGCTTATGCTAAGTTCGCTCATAAACGATTACCCACCGAAGCAGAATGGGAAAAATCGGCATTAGGCGCATCTTTAAAGTGCAATCACAGCCGTTTAGTTGGGCATACTACTCCTGTGAATGCTTATTCCGATACGAGTAAGCATGGTTGTCAAGATATGCTGGGTAACGTTTGGGAATGGACTTCATCTTGGTTTTATGGTTATCCTGATTTTGCTAACTATCCCTATCCTGGCTATTCAAAAGTTTATTTTGATGGCGAACATAAGGTACTAAAAGGGGGCAGTTTTGCCACTGGCAGTTTGAGGACTAGTTTCCGCAATTGGTATCATCCTCATGTCAGGCAGATTTTGGCGGGTTTTCGTTGTGTTAAGGATTAATTATTAGCTTTGTTGTGTTGAGATAATTTAATTATTTGCATTGCTGAGTAATTAAACCAGGTCGGATCGCAAATGAGAATAATTCCTATTTGTGATCCGACCTATTGCAAAGTCAATCCATTGCCGATATTCTGCCCGTTATAGCGATTAACAAGCCAAAGAATATTGCTACTTATTACTTATTATTAAGTACGGACGTTTCATGAAACGTCCTCTACATTAATCATTACTCTTGAGCCAATAAATTATCTATAAAGTGTCAAAGTTTAAAAACATGGAAAGAAATGCCGTTATTCCCTTCTAGATTGTAGTGAGGTAAATTTTCCAAGATGCTATCTTTTTCATTGATATCTACGGTGAATAAATGGGAGTCGGAAAGACTGCTATACATGCGAAAAACAGGGATTGTATTCAAGTCTGCCCTTTCCTCAGTAAAAGCATAGTATTTTATCCCTTCAAAGCTATAGTTGCTAAGATTCTGGGCAATAGATGCCCTTTCAACTTCATCCATGGTGTACAAATGGGAACCTGTAGAAGTATTAAAGAAGCGATAAACTGGTTTAGAACCTTCAATGATATTTCCTGTTAAGGTATCCAAATTACTATTTAAGACGGTAAATTTTTCTGCTTCATAACTATAAGCTAGTTCTCCTGCATCACTGCGCTGTCTAACAGAAGAAATTTCATTGTTGTCGGTAGTATAAAGATGGAAACCTTTTTCGTATTGAAAGAAACGATGTACGTCAGTTAGTTCAGGTTGTCCTAAAATAGTTACTTGAGCGTTAGCGTAGTCGTTTTTACCATCAGTGATGACATAGGTGAATTGCTCCTCGCCATCAAAATTAGCCTTGGGCGTATAGGTAAGGGTGTTATCGGGGTTGATTACTACGTTTTCGGCTTCTATGATGTTACCGTTTTCTTTTACCGACCATACCTGAGTAATAGTAAGATTATCATTGTCTGAGTCGCTGTCATTGGCTAGAGAAGAGATTGTAATAGGATTGAGATTATTTAGATAAACTACGTCATTCTCAGCTACTGGAACATTATTATTAAGATCTAAGGTAAAGGTAGGATCGTTTGCTGTAGTAGTTGTGCTAATTGTCTCTTCGTTATTTACAGCTACAGTTGCATCGAGAGAATTAAGGGATTGAATGGTTACACCAGATGTAGCTTCCCCTGATATATCTTGACTAGCTTGTTGAACTTCCGCGATCGCGATCGCTTTTTCTTGAGCAGTTATGCTACTATCTGCAAGGATATTATTAATCTGTTGATTGCTAGAGGCGATCGCATCGGCAGGATTAACATCAGATACATTATTATTATTACTGGGGTGATTATCAAGATCTGCATTAACACTTGTATTGCTATCACTATTAGAAGTATTGGGGAATAATTGATCTATCCTGTCAGGATTGCTTAGATCTAGACTAGAACTACCATTATCGTGAAAAACAACGTTGCTACCAGAATTAAGGGATTGAGTAAAGTTTTGCAGTACTAAATCTGATGTTGCCAAGCGACTTTCTGGGCTGGAGTCAATCGCATTAGTAATTCCCACGATGGTATTTTGAATCTGAGCTTGTTGGGCAAAAACAGCAATTCCATTAGGATCGCCTTGGGTAATGGCTTCAAGAGAATCGTAAGTAGTCAAATCGATCTCTTGAGGTATGTTGAAGTTTTGCTTGATAATGTCTTGTGCTTCTTCAAAACTCAATCCTGGTTGTGCTAGTAGTTTGATTAGAGTACTAAAAGGGTTGAGGCTAAATTGAGGAATATCGAGGGTAATCTCGGCAGGTAGGATATGAGTACCAATTTCGACTGCTGCATCATTAAGGGTTAAATTAGAGTCCCTGGCAATGCGATCGATACTCTCATTGTTTTCGATTATATTTTCTGCGGTCAAGCGAATCAAAGCAGGGGATAAGTTAAATGATTCTTGTGGTTGAAGATTAACAATGGCATCTTCAATAAATCCTTCTACTTTTTGTAGATTTTCTTCTACTTCTTGTGGGTTATTTAAATCGAGATCGTTGCTGTCGATGACTAAATCGATAACGACTTGTCCAATTTCTGCATTATTGATACTTGATGCGTCGCTGATAATTTGAATAGTTTGAAATACTAGGTTTTGTAGTTTAGCTTGTTGGGCAAAGATGGGTAAACCGTTGCTATCTCCTAAAGTAATAGCTTTTAGGGGATCGTAATTGAGCAAATCTACATCAGTAGAGAAGCCGAGAGTAGTTTCTAACTTATTTTGCCCTGCTGCAAAATCTGGCTGCATCAATTCAGCAATCAGAGTAGTTAGAGGAGAAGCATAAGCTTTGTTAGGATCTGTGGATTCTCCGCCGATGGTAATAGTTTCGGGAATTACAATTAGGGGAGTAGTTAAAGGCAACTCAGTCGAAATATCCACCCCGTCAATAACTACGATTTGTCCTTCTTGGGGATCTATTTGGTTATTATTATCTACATCGAATTCAAAAGCAGGAATATCTAATTCGTAAGTGCCATCAACGTTAGTTACGGTAAAGGGTTCGTTAGCATCCCGCACCTTATTAAAGTTGGCATCAAAAAATACCGTACCCCCAGCAATATAACCATCTGCACCCACGCCCACACTTGCACCACTTGCACCGAGATTGAAGCTAATTAGAGGAAAGGTAGCAAAGTGATTACTATAGACTGTCTCTCGGAAAGCCTGTACTTCTGCACCGAGGAAAGCCTCCACTCTACCTGCAATGTCGAATAATTCCCAGGGAGTATCGAGACGGGAAGTAATCTCAGTAGCACGAACTCTACCATCGCTAGTATTGTTGTTTTCTCCTACATCTACTAAGTCAACTTCAATGCTGCCTTTAATTCCTCCTGTAATGTAGCCAGAGAGTGCCACTAGATCGATACCGCCACCAATAGCTAAAGAAGCATCTATGGTAATTTCAGGAACGTCTGTACCAGTACCATCGGCGTTAGTGCGATCGCTGATATAAAATCCTTCAAAGGTACGATAGGATTCTTCAGGGGCAAAATCTAAGGCTTTCCACTGATTTAAACCCAAAGTATCAAAACCAAAAGTTAGATCCGCGGCAATATCTATATCTCCCTGTAGTAATGCGGAGAAAGGAGGAAAGATAGGAATATTTTGGGATAAACTCAAGCCTACTTCTAACTCTGGTACGTTGTAAGAAAATAGGGGTACATCTGGTTTTCCTAGGAGTAATTCGATCGCCGTAAAGGGATTAGTAATTAAAGAAATATCGATCGCAGCATCTTTGGTAAAGCCTTGGGCGATTTGTTTTTGTTTGCCACGATTACCATTACTAGGCAGACTGTCTATATCGTTATTAACATCTGCCACATTGCCTTTTGCCTGGGGTGTAACGGTACTAGCATCTCCATCAGCATCGGTAGCATCAAATCCCCCCA